>NZ_WBRZ01000008.1:0-56993 GCF_008923895.1 Pseudomonas sp. GXM4 | reverse complement strand
GGGGAACGAATTCCAAAGTGGGAGCGAGCCTGCTCGCGAAGACGGCGGCAAGGTTTGGAACCTACATCTGCGTCGCCATCCCCTCGACATTCATCGCTGCCTGACGCAACGCTTCTGAACGCGTCGGGTGCGGATGGCAGGTCAGGGCAATATCCTCGGCCGAGGCGCTGAACTCCATCGCTACACAAAACTCGCCGATCATCTCGCTCACGCTCGGCCCGACCAGGTGCACGCCGAGGACTTCGTCCGTGCGCTCGTCGGCGAGGACTTTGGCGAAGCCTTCTGTCTCGTGATTGATCTTCGCCCGGCTGTTGGCAGTGAAGGGAAACTTGCCGACCTTGTATGCACGGCCCTCGGCCTTGAGCTGTTCTTCGGTCTGGCCGACGCTGGCCAGCTCCGGTTGGGTATAGATGACGTTGGGGATCAGCGCGTAATTGACCTCGCCAGCCTTGCCGTGGATCTGCTCGACGCAGGCCATGGCCTCGTCTTCTGCCTTGTGCGCGAGCATCGGCCCGGACGTGACGTCGCCGATCACCCAGACCCCGGCGGCTTCGGTGCGATGTTGCTTGTTGGCGAGCATGCCGCGTTTGTCGGTACTGAGGCCGACGTTCTCCAGCCCCAGGCCCTGGGTGTACGGCCGGCGCCCGATGGCCACCAGCACATAGTCGGCTTCGATCAGCTCAGCCGTGCCACCGGCGGCAGGCTCGACGCTCAGCTGCACGCCTGTAGCTGAGCTGGTAGCGCTGGTGACCTTCGAGCTCAGTTTGAAGGCAATGCCTTGCTTGCTCAGCGCGCGCTGCAAGGTCTTGCCGGCCTCGCCATCGACGCCGGGGCAGATGCGATCAAGGTATTCGACCACGGTGACCTGCGCGCCGAGTCGGCGCCATACCGAACCCAGCTCCAGGCCGATCACCCCGGCACCAATCACTACCAGATGTTTAGGCACTTCACTCAACGACAGCGCGCCGGTGGAATCGAGGATGCGCTGGTTGTCGATCTCGACGCCGGGCAGGGGAGTGGGTTCGGAGCCGGTGGCAATGATGATGTCCTTGGCGCTGAGCTCGCTCTTGTTGCCCTGATCGTCGGTCACGGAGACTTTGCCCGGGCCGTCGATGTGACCCCAACCCTTGATCCAGTCGACTTTGTTCTTGCGAAACAGAAACTCGATGCCCTTGGTCAGGCCGGCGACGCTTTCGTCCTTCTGTTTCATCATCTGCGCAAGGTTCAGCTTCGGTTCGACCTCGATGCCGAGATTGGCGAACTCCGTGCCCACCGCAGCGGCGTACAGCTCCGACGCGTGCAGCAAGGCTTTGGACGGCATGCAACCGACGTTCAGACAGGTGCCGCCGAGGGTTGCACGTCCTTCGACGCAAGCGGCCTTGAGCCCGAGCTGGCCCGCGCGGATCGCCGCGTTATAACCGCCGGGGCCACCGCCCAGAATTACCACGTCATAGTTGCTCATGCGCTTGCTCCAGATTGCTCGATGGGAATAGCCAAGATTAGTCGCGATAAAAATTATGCGCGTAATATGAGCTTCGCCGGACATTTCGGTCAAGGCTTCAGGCAAGCGACAGCTGCGGCATCCTTGAATAAGCGTAATTGTGTACGAATATTTCACAGTTTGCGTTATATCGTAACGCTATGAACGCTGAGCCGACATTTTCGGGGTGTTATGCAAGTCGATCTTGAGTTGGACGCCACGCCAGTCAATGGGCTGCCGCGCTTTCAGCAGGCAGCCGCGCAGTCACGCAAATTGCGTCGGTTGGCGTATGGGCTCGGCGCAGTGGCTGTGTCGGGCTGGGTGCTGGCGTTTTTCGTCGGCCTGTTTGCGCCGCAGTCCCTGTGGTTGCCGTTGTTGATCAATCAGGGCGCAGCGTTGCTGGTGCTGGTCGCCGGTCTGCAATCGGCGTGGTGGGTGACGCGATGGCGCGCGCGGGTGATGCATCCGCCCGCTTCGCAATCGACCGTCGTGGAGAAGGGAGCCGCAGCCGAGGGCTGGTACGAAAGGCTGCTGGAGCGATTGAGTCAGCAGAGCCGCCATCTGCTTGGACAAATCGGTGCGCCGACGTTGTGGCTCGGCGGCTGGGCGTTGCTGGTTCTGCTTGGTAGTGAGCAGGTGTGGAATCTCACGTTGCCTGCGGCGGCCTTGGGGCTGTCGGCGAGCATCGGTGCGGCATTGGCGTTGTTGCTGGCGTTTGCCCTGCTGGTGCTGGAGCGGCAAATGGCGCAGGAACCGCCGGCGCAATGGCCGGAAGCGGCTGCGCTGGCGCAACTGACCCGGGTGGTGGTCACCACCCTGTTGATCGGTGCGGTGTGTCTGTTGTTTGCCAGCGAAAGCGCAGTCTGGCCGGTACGCGTGGCGGTGCTCAGCGCAGTCCTGCCAATGTTGGTTGCCGGCGAACTGCTGTTGCGCGCGTTACTGTCTGTCTTCAGCCCGCGGCGTGAACAACTGGAACCGACCCTGCTCGCGCGCAGTTTTATCGCCGATATGCTGCGCTGGCCGCCGCAGCCGTGGCTGGCGCTGCAGCATGAAATGCACAATCGGTTCGGCATCGATCTGCGCCAGATCTGGGCCTTCAGTTACATGCGCCGGGCGTTGTTGCCGGTGTTGGCAGTGGTCGCCCTTAGCGGTTGGCTGCTGACAGGGGTACATGAAATTCCCCTGCAAGGTCGCGGCATCTACGAGCGCTTCGGTAAACCGGTACAGGTTTTCGGCCCGGGTCTGCATAGCGGCTTGCCTTGGCCATTGGGACGTGTGATCTCCGTTGAAAACGGCATGGTCCATGAACTGGCAACCAGCGTCGGCGACAAGCCAATCGCCGTGCAGTCCGACTCCGCTGAAGGCCCGGCGCCGCTGACCGCCAACCGTTTGTGGGACGCCAGCCACGTCAACGACAAATCCCAGGTCATCGCCAGCAGCCGCGGCGCGCAACAGGGCCTGCAAATCGTCAACATGGACGTGCGCTTCGTTTATCGCATCGGTTTGAACGACGAAGCGGCACTTGCTGCGACCTACAACAGTGCCGATGTACCGACGCTGATTCGCAGCACCGCCAGCCGCATCCTGGTTCACGATTTTGCCTCGCGCACCCTCGACGGTCTGCTCGGCGACGACAGGGCAGGGCTGGCCGAGGAAATCGGTCGCGCAGTGCAAAGCGATCTGAACAGATTGAACAGTGGCGTGGAAATCCTCGCCACAGTCGTCGAAGCGATTCATCCACCGGCCGGCGCGGCGAATGCCTACCACAGTGTGCAAGCGGCGCAGATCGGCGCGCAGGCGTTGATCGCTCGCGAACGCGGGGCGGCTGCGCAGGCCACTAACGAGGCGCAGTTGCAGGCGAGTACGGCGCGGGATCAGGCAATGGCAAACGCGCGGGAGATCAACGCCGCTGCGCAAACCGCCGACCTGAAATTCAGCGCCGAACAGAAAGCCTTCGTCAGTGCTGGCCAGGCTTTCGTGCTGGAGCAATATCTCAGCCAGCTCAGTCAGGGCATGAGTAAAGCCAGGTTGCTGATACTCGATCATCGACTCGGCGGCAGCGCAAATGCGCCAACCATCGATCTGCGTACTTTCACACTGCCGACTGATCCGTCGCCCGCCCGTACCACCGCTCAACCAGGAGCCACCCATTGAGCCAGTCGCCTGTTCATGACGTTCACGACCACAGCGGCCACGACCATGGCCACGGCGGGCATCACCATCATCATGGTCATCACCACCATCACGGCGAGGTGCCAGAAGTCGGACCATTTCCGTGGCGGCGTATAGGCTGGGCTGCGTTGCTGGTGGCGTTTGCCATCGCTGCCGCGAGTCTGGTGCAAGTGCGCTCCGGTGAAGCCACGGTCATCACCCGTTTCGGTAATCCTTCGCGGGTATTGCTTGATCCCGGGTTGAATTGGCGCTGGCCGGCTCCGTTCGAAGCGGCGATCCCGGTGGACCTGCGCCTGCGTACCACCTCAAGTGGTTTGCAGGACGTCGGCACCAAGGACGGTTTGCGCATCATCGTTCAGGCCTACGTGGCGTGGCAGGTGCAGGGTGATCCTGAACACGTGCAGCGTTTCATGCGTGCCGTGCAGAATCAGCCGGACGAAGCGGCGCGGCAGATTCGCACTTTTGTCGGCTCAGCGCTGGAGACCACGGCCAGCAGTTTCGATCTGGCCAATCTGGTCAACATTGATGCCAAACAAGTGCGCATCGGCGATTTTGAAACGCAGTTGCGTCAGCAGATCGAGCAACAGTTGCTCGCTACATATGGCGTGCGCGTTGTGCAGGTGGGTGTCGAGCGTTTGACTTTGCCATCGGTCACGCTTAGCGCCACGGTCGACCGCATGCGTGCCGAGCGTGAAACCATTGCTACCGAACGCACGGCTGTTGGCAAACGCGAAGCGGCGCAAATCCGTGCCGCCGCCGAGCGCGATGCGCGGATCGTCCAGGCTGATGCAATGGTGAAAGCCGCTGACATTGAAGCGCAATCGCGAGTCGAGGCTGCGCAGATTTATGGGCGCGCCTACGCCGGCTCGCCACAGCTTTACAACCTGCTGCGCTCGCTCGACACCCTCGGCACCATCGTCACGCCGGATACCAAATTGATTCTGCGCACCGATGCTGCGCCGTTCCGTGTATTGGTCGACGGCCCACCGACGCTCGACAACAAAGTCGGATCGCAGCCATGAGCGAAGAAGTTCCACGTGGAACACATGCATTGAACAGTCCGTGGATTCAGGCGGGACGTCTGACCTTCATCGCCCTGTATGCGATCACCGTGTTGGCGGCGCTAGCATGGGCGTTCTCGAATGTCCGGCAGATTGATCCGCAAAACCGCGCCGTGGTGCTGCACTTCGGCGCGCTGGATCGCGTTCAGAATGCCGGACTGTTATGGGCATGGCCGCAACCTTTTGAACAGGTGATTCTGCTGCCAGCGGCGGATCGGGTGATCGAGCGCCGAGTGGAAAATCTGTTACGCAGTGACGAAGCGCTCAAGGCAGACCGGGTGGCATCCTTCGCCACGCCATTAAGCGATGCACTCGCCGGATCTGGTTATTTATTGACCGGTGACGCCGGCGTAGTGCAACTGGACGTGCGGGTGTTTTACCAAGTCTCGGATCCCTATGCGTTCGTGTTACAGGGCGAACATGTGCTGCCAGCACTCGATCGGCTAGTGACGCGCAGCGCCGTGGCACTGACCGCCGCGCGAGACCTCGACACCATTCTGGTCGCTCGCCCGGAATTGATCGGCGCCGACAATCAGGCAGCCGAGCGCCGTGAGCGATTGCGCGGTGATCTGGTGCAAGGCATCAACGCGCGTCTCGCTGAACTGAAGGCGAGCGGGCAGGGCATCGGTATCGAAGTGTCGCGAGTCGATGTGCAATCGAGCCTGCCGGAGCCAGCGGTCAGTGCCTTCAATGCGGTGCTGACCGCCAGTCAGCAGGCTGACAAAGCAGTGGCTAACGCGCGCACCGATGCCGAGAAACTTGCCCAGTCCGCCAACGAACAGGCAGACCGCACGCTCCAGGTGGCTCACGCGCAGGCAGGGGAGCGTCTTGCCAAAGCCTCGGCCGATACCGCAACCGTCTCGAGTCTGGCCACGTCTGCCGACCCGCAAATGCTCCTGCGTCTGTATCGCGAGCGCATACCGAAGATCCTCGGTCAGGCCGGGTCGGTCACCACCGTCAACCCGAAAGACGATTCCCGGTTGATCATTCAAGGAGCCAGTCAATGACGGCGACCACCGCTGCTCCAAGCCTGTTGTCCTCCGCCGAACAACGTCGCGCCGCGCGCCAATTGACCCTGGCGATGCTTGCGCTCGGGCTGCTGGGTCTGGGGCTGGTCTGGCGCTGGATACTCCCGGAGCAAATCGGTGTCAGCCAGTTGCTGCTCGGTTTCGCCTCGTTGCTGGTAGCGGTTCCGGTGATGCGTTCGGCGTGGTACAGCCTGCGTTACCCAAGCCTGCACGGCATCACCGATCAGTTGATCGCGCTGGCCATGCTCGGTGCCTGGGCGACCGGTGATCTGCTCACTGCGGCGTTGTTGCCGATCATCATGATCTTCGGCCATGTGCTTGAGGAGCGCAGCGTGATCGGCTCCCAGGAAGCGATCAATGCGCTTGGCCAGTTGACCCGCAGCCATGCGCGCAAGCTGCAAGCAGATGGTTCGATCATCGAAGTGGACAACGGCACGCTCAGCGCTGGCGATGTTGTCGAGGTGCGGGCCGGTGATCGGGTGCCGGCGGACGGTCGGGTCTTATCGGGGCAGGCAAGCCTTGATACCGCGTCGATTACCGGTGAGTCGGTTCCGGTGGAAGCGGGCGTCGGCATGCTGGTGTTCGGCGGCGCGATCAACCTCGATGGATTGCTGCGCGTCGAAGTCACTCGCACCGGCGACGAATCCACCTTGGGCAAAGTCATCGCCCTGATGCAAAACGCCGAGCGCTCGAAACCGCCGATCACGCGATTGCTCGAACGCTATGCCGGCAGCTACATGGTGCTGGTCTTGTTGCTGGCGGCGGTGACCTGGTTCGTCACCCATGATTCCCAGGCGATGCTCGCGGTGTTGGTGGCGGCGTGTCCGTGTGCGTTGGTGCTGTCGGCGCCGGCCACGGCGATTGCCGGTGTCGCCGTCGCCGCGCGTCACGGGATCCTGATTCGCAGCTCGGCGTTCCTCGAAGAACTCGCCGATCTGACCTCGCTGGTGGTCGACAAGACCGGCACGCTGACTTACGGCACCTTGCGTTTGCAGTCGATCGACAGCCCGGATGCGGACACCGCCGAAGTGCAGACACTGGCCGCCAGTCTCGGCGCGGCGAGCAGTCATCCGGTGAGCCGGGCACTCGCCGGGATGGCCGATCAGGAAGCCTATTGGCCTCTGACCAACATCCATGAGCGCCAAGGCCTGGGCGTAGTGGCGACGACAGAGAAGGGCGAAGCTGCGCTCGGTCGTCCAGAGTTGTTCGCGCAACTGGGCATCACAACGACCCTCGTTCCTGAACACGATGGCCCGATTGCCGGCCTGGCTTTGAACGGTGAATTCCTCGCCTGGCTTTTGCTCGCCGACAGCATCAAACCGGAGGCGGGCTTTGCCTTGAACGAGTTACGCGAATTGGGGCTGGGACGCCAACTCCTGTTGACCGGTGATCGTCAGAGTGTGGCCCGAACCCTGGCGCAGGAAGTCGGGCTGAATGAAGTGCAGGCGCAAGCGCTCCCGGAGGACAAACTCAATCGCGTGCTCAAGGAAATCGATCACGGCTTTCGTCCGATGGTGGTAGGCGACGGTATCAACGATTCACTCGCGCTCAAAGCCGGCGTGGTCGGCGTGGCGATGGGCGCTGGCGGGGCCGACATTGCTCTGGCGTCAGCCGATATCGTGTTGATCGGCAGCGATCTGCGTCGCCTCGGTACTTGCGTGCGCCTGAGTCGTCAGTGCCGGCGTACTTTGCAGGTCAACGTGATTATCGGCCTCGGCTGGACGCTGGCCATCGTGGTCTTCGCGGCGTTCGGCTGGCTTGGTGCGGCCGGGGCGATGATCGCGGCGCTGCTGCATAACCTGAGTACCCTGTTGGTGTTGGGCAACGCCGGACGTTTGCTGCGCTTTCAGGAGCCATTGCTCAGGCTCGACCCTCGGGATAAATGAAAGAAAATTCATCGAACCGCCGTGTGCCCAGGCAGTCATCTATCGTAAGGCGCGCCGTCTGTGGCGTTCAGCCGATGTGCCGATCACGATAGACAAGGCCGATCGAATCGATAGCCTGCTATTTTTCCAGGTTGGTCTACCCTCAGATCAGACGTCTGAAACAAGGGGGGATTTTCCATGCTCGCGCAACTTCCACCGGCCTTACAGAATCTGCAGCTACCGCTTCGCCTGCGACTCTGGGACGGCCATGAGTTCAATCTGGGCCCGACGCCCAGCGTAACCATCGTCGTCAAGGACCCGCAGATGGTTACTCAATTCACCCACCCAAGCCTGGATGCACTGGGTGCGGCGTTCGTCGAAGGCAAGCTGGAACTGGAGGGCTCGATCAGCGAGGTCATCCGGGTTTGCGATGAATTGAGCAATGCGCTGCTCGACGAAGACGAAGAGAGTCAGCCGGTGCGTGCGCACCACGACAAAGACACCGACGCCAAAGCCATTTCCTATCACTACGACCTGTCGAATGCGTTCTACCAGCTCTGGCTGGATAGCGACATGGCGTATTCCTGTGCCTATTTCGAAACCGGTAGCGAAACCCTCGAACAGGCGCAGCAAGCCAAATTCCGCCATCTGTGCCGCAAGCTGCGCTTGCAGCCGGGCGAGTATTTGCTGGATGTCGGCTGCGGTTGGGGCGGTCTGGCGCGGTATGCGGCGCGAGAGTTCGGCGTAAAGGTGTTCGGTATTACTTTGAGCAAGGAACAGTTGGCGCTGGCGCAGGAGCGGGTCAAGGCCGAGGGTCTGGAAGATCAGGTCGAACTGCAATTGCTCGACTATCGCGATCTGCCGCAGGACGGCCGCTTCGACAAGGTTGTCAGCGTCGGCATGTTCGAACACGTTGGCCATGCCAATCTCGCCGAGTACTGCGCAACTCTGTTCGGTGCGGTGAAGGAGGGTGGATTGGTAATGAATCATGGCATCACCGCCAAGCACACCGATGGCCGCCCGGTTGGACGCGGCGCTGGCGACTTCATAGAAAAATATGTGTTCCCCAACGGCGAGCTACCGCATCTGGCGATGATCTCTACCGAGATCAGTGACGCGGGGCTGGAGATCGTCGATGTCGAAAGCCTGCGTCTGCATTACGCGCGCACGCTCGATCACTGGAGCGAACGATTGGAAGACAATCTCGAAACGGCGGCGCAACTGGTGCCTGAGCAGGCACTGCGAATCTGGCGCCTGTATCTGGCCGGTTGCGCTTATGCCTTCGCGCGGGGCTGGATCAACCTGCATCAGATCCTCGCCGTGAAAGCGCATCCGGATGGCAGCCACGAACTGCCCTGGACCCGCGACGATATCTACCACCCGTGAAACGGGGCGCTCAGAGTATCGGCGAAATCAGCCGGGCGATCCGCATGCCGACCTGTTGCAGGCGGTGGATTTCCCGGCTTTCTTCTTTGGCCACCTCATCGGCCTGGGCGAAATCGTCATTGAGCATGTGTTCCACGGCGGCGGCGAACTCACTGTCGACGGTCAGCAACATCACTTCGAAATTCAGGCGGAACGAGCGATTATCCAGGTTGGCGCTGCCGATGGCGCTGATCTCGCTGTCGATCAACACCACTTTCTGGTGCAGAAAACCCGGTCGATAGCGGAACACCCGCACGCCGGCACGCACCGCCTCGAAGGCATACAGGCTGGAGGCGGCATAGACGATGCGATGATCAGGCCGCGACGGCAACAGCAGGCGCACATCAACACCGCGCAACACTGCCAGCCTTAGGGCGGCAAATACCGCTTCGTCCGGGACAAAGTAAGGGCTGGTGATCCATACGCGTTGCGTTGCTGCGTGAATGGCTTCGACGAAAAACAGCGAGCAGGTTTCGTAGGCATCCGCTGGGCCGCTGGCGAGCAATTGGCAAAGCACGCCATCCTCCGGATACGCATCTGGAAGGATCAACGGCGGCAGAGTACGAGCAGCCCAGAACCAATCTTCGGCGAACGATTCCTGCATGCAGGCCACCACCGGCCCGCGGACTTTGACGTGGGTGTCACGCCACGGCGCCAATGGTGGCTTCTCACCCATGTATTCATCGCCGACGTTATGCCCGCCGACAAAGCCGACTATGCCATCAACCACAACGATTTTGCGGTGGTTGCGGAAGTTGACCTGAAAGCGGTTGAGCCAGCCGCTGCGCGTGGCAAAGGCTTTGACCTCGACGCCGGCATCACGCAGCGCCTGCACGTAATGATGGGGCAGGGCATGGCTGCCGATGCGGTCGTAGAGCAAATGAATTGACACGCCTTCGGCGGCTTTCCGCAAAAGCAAATCACGCAAGCGCTGGCCTAGCCGATCGTCGTGAATGATGAAGAACTGGATCAGCACGGCTTCTTTCGCTTGTGCGATCGCCTGGAAAATCGCATCGAAGGTCGCAGTGCCGTTCACCAGCAGTTGCACCTCGTTGTTCGCCAGGCACGGCATGCGTCCCAGTTTCGGCATCGCGCGCAATGAGGCGTAGGCACTCGAAGCGCGAGCGGTCAAGGCTTCCTCCACCCATGGACGCCAGTTCAGTTCGGAAATGGCCAGGCGCATCTGCTCGTTGGCCTGGCGCCGCGCCTTGATGTAGCCATCGAAGGTACTGCGACCAAATACCAGATACGGAATAAGCGTGAAGTAGGGAATGAAGATCAGCGACAATGCCCAGGCGATCGAGCCTTGCGCTGTGCGCACGGTGAGCACCGCATGGATTGCAGCGATCGAACCGAGTGTGTGCAACAGGGCGATCAGATAACCGAAAATGTGCGGTCCGAAAAAATCCATGGGGCAGCCTTGCTCCGTGAGATGCAATGCTTAACAGACCATGTTCTGCGGCGAATGTCTCTATTTAATCGGCGCATGAACCGACACAATCGGCCGGCGTCTAACGGCCACAACTGATCAGGAGTTACTCGATGAACGTTCGTCTGCTGGGTTTGGCGCTGGGCCTGGGTTTGGCATTACCGGTGGTTGCGCAGGCGCAAATGCTGCAGCCTGGGTTGTGGGAAATGTCTTCGAGCAATCTGAAGGTCGATGATCAGGCCATGGATGTGCAATCGATCCTTGGCCAGATCCAGGGCCAGATCACCCCGCAGCAGCGCGCGGCGCTGGAGAAGAACGGCATCAACATCGGCGGGAAGGGCATCCGCGCCTGCCTGACGCCGCAGCAGGTGGCGACCAACGACATCCCGCTGGCCGACCCGCAATCGGGCTGCAAGCAGCAGATCACCGAGCGCACCGGCAACCAGTGGAAATTCCGCTTCAGCTGCCCGAAAGCCCAAGGCACCGGTGTGGCGACATTCCTCAGTGACCGCGAATTCACCACCGTTGCCAATGGCACCTTCAACGCCATCGGCATCAACCAGAAGGGCAGCCTGGAAACCCGTGCGGTGTGGCTGGGTCAGGATTGCGGCACGGTAAAACCCCGCGCTTAAACCCTCTGCGACGCCCACAGTTGGAAGCCATTCCAACTGTGGGAGCGAGCCTGCTCGCGAATAGATCGCAAGTGCACCTCAAGTCATGGCTGACTCAACGCCTTGTACAGCGTATTGAGGTTGTATTCGAACAGCCCGGTAAAGGTGCTCGCCGGTCCGCTCGCCGCCAGTGCATCCGAGTACAGCGTGCCGCCAATGTGCGCGCCGCTTTCATCCGCGATCTGCTTGAGCAGGCGCGCGTCCTTGATGTTTTCCATGAACACCGCTTTGACCTTGGCCTGGCGAATCTGCGTGATCAGCGCAGCGACTTCGGCGGCGGAGGGTTCGCGTTCGGTGGATAAACCCTGTGGCGCGATAAAGTCGATGCCATAAGCCTGACCCAGATAGCCAAAGGCATCGTGGCTGGTGACGATCTTGCGATTGCCCGGCGGCAGCGCGCCGAGTTTGTTTTTGGCTTCGGCGAGCAGGGCATAGATCTGCTTGAGGTAGGTCTGGCTGTTGCGCTCGTAGTCAGCCTTGTTGCCCGGGTCGGCGGCGATCAGCGCCTTGGTAATGTTGGCGACGTACAACTCGGCGTTCGCCAGATTGTGCCAGGCGTGCGGATCCGCAACGGTCTCGCCGTCTTCATCGAGCGAACGTGGAATCACCCCGCGACTGGCACTGATCACCGTTGCCTTGCTGTCGGTGCTGGTCACCAGGCGATCCAGCCAAGGTTCGAAACCGAGGCCGTTCTTGATGATCACTTTGGCTTTGAGCAGCGCCTTGGCGTCATCCGGGGTCGGCTCGTAGGTGTGCGCATCGGCATCCGCGCCGACCATGTTGGTGATCTGAACGTGCTCGCCGCCGACCTGATGAACCATGTCGGCGAGGATGCTGAAGCTGGTGACCACCGGCAATTTTTCGGCGGCCGACAAGGACATCGACAGCATCAGGCTGAACAGCACGAGTAGAGCGCGCATCGGGAAACACCTCATTGGGATGTGAGTAAAGGCGGGCGGCGCAGCAAACCGTGAACCGGTCCCAACACCACCGACAGCAGATAGCCGACCCCCGCAACCAGCACGATGGCCGGGCCGCTGGGCAGCGAGTAGTAGAACGACAGCAGCAAGCCGAGCCACACAGACACGCAGCCCATGACGGCGGCGACGGCAATCAGTATCGGCAGACGACGACTCCAGAATCTCGACGCGGCAGCCGGAAGCATCATCAGCCCGACTACCATCAGTGCGCCGATGGCCTGAAAGCCGATCACCAGATTCAGCACGACCAGAGTCAGGAACACCCCATGAGCCAGTGGCCCGAGACGACTGACCGTGCGCAAGAACAATGGGTCCAGTGTGTCCAGCAGCAGAGGTTTGTAGATCGCCGCCATCGCCATGAGGCTGACCGCCGAGACCCACAGCATGCCGGTCAGCGTCGGTCCATCCACGGCTAGCGCCGAACCGAACAGCAAGTGCAGAAGGTCGAGGCGCTTGCCGGCGATGCCAAGGATCAAAACGCCGCTGGCCAGTGAGATCGGATAGATCGCGGCGAGGCTGGCATCTTCTCGCAACCCCGTTCGCCGGGTGATCCAGGCCGCGAGTCCGGCCATGCTCAGCCCGGCTCCCAAGCCACCGAGGGTGAGTGCGGGAAGGCTCAAACCGGCAAACCAGAATCCCAAAGCAGCGCCAGGAAGGATGCCGTGGGCGACAGCGTCACCGATCAAACTCATACGCCTGAGTATCAGAAAAACACCCAAGGGCGCCGTGCTGCATGCCAGCACCAGGCCGCCGAGCAAGGCACGGCGCATGAACACAAACTCGCTGAACGGCTGCCAGAAATGGCTGACGGTGGCGAGCATCAGGCGACCTGCATGTGCGCTGTCGGCTGGATTAGTTCCCGACTGGTGCCGTACACGCAGTGGCCGTTTTTGATCAGCAGGGTATGCGGAATGTGTTGGCGGACAGCCGCCAGGTCATGGCAGACCACAAGCAGTGTCCGGCCCTCGGCGTGCCAGTGGTGAATGTGCTGCCAGAGCAATTGCTGGCCGAGTTCGTCGAGTGCGGCGTGCGGTTCGTCCAGCAACAGCACCGGGGCGTCAGCAAGGCTCAGTCGCGCTAGCAGGGCACGTTGTAGCTCACCGCCGGACAGGGCCATCAACGGGCGCTGTTCGAGTCCACTCAAATGCCAGTCTTCCAATGCGTGTTTCAGTCGCTGCGTGCGCAGCTGTGTCGAGAGTCTACGGCCCCAGAAACCTGCGGCGATGAGCTCTTCGAGGCTGATTGGAAACTGCCGATCCAAATGCTGCTGTTGCGGCAGAAAGGAAATTCCGCTTTGGCGTGGAACAGCCATTTCCACCTTGCCGGCCAAGGGCTTCTGCAAACCGGCGATGACTTTCAGCAGACTGCTTTTGCCGCAGCCGTTGGCGCCGATGATTGCGGTCAGGCTGGCGCTTTCGAACTCAAGACTCAGAGGCGTCGTCAGCGGTTGGCCGGGTGCGCCCCAGACCAAGGATTGGCAGCGGATCATTTTTGCTCCCGTCGCCAGCTGCTTTCGGCGACGGCGTCATGGGCATGCAGGCTTTCGGCATGGATCACGCGGATGTGGAATTGGTTGATGCCGGGTGTGCGTTGCAGTGCCAGGTTGAGGCGGCGCGCGGCGTCTTCACAGAACATCAGGTTCTGCCCATTGGCGAGAGCGAATGCTTGCTCGTCGGGTCGCTTTACTGCGGTCTGCACGGCGGTGCCGAGGGCTGCTTCAGCGTCATTGATGATCGCGGTCAGCGGTAGCTCGTCGATGAAATCGTCGAGATGCAGGTGCAGTTGCGCATAGCTGCGCTGGCTGTGCGGAGTGGCTACGATCCCTTTGGTTGAGCCAAGCCATGCCAAAACATCTGCGTGTTGCAGAGCCTTGTTGGCGAAATCGTCGACGAATTGCTGCTGGATCAATTGCCTTGCCAAGGCTGCGGAGCATGGGCACGTCGAGGAATAGGGCAGTTCAATTTTTAGTTCCACGTGGAACATTTGCTGTTTCAGGCTCGCTGAAATGGACGCCGGATAGGATTTCCAGCCGGCCAAGGGGCTGACCAACGCGGGTCGTTTCAGCAACAATTCGGTGTGAATATTCAGATGCGCGCAGGCGGATAGACCTTGATGCCTTGTCAGAAAACACTTGAGTACCTGATGCAGCAAAGCGGGAGAAAGGCTTCGCTGTTCGAGGGTTTCGAGTGCCAGATACAAGCGCGACATGTGAATACCACGTGCTTCACCATCGTCCAGACTCACACCAGCGTCGACTCTGGCGCTGAGGCGTTGGCCTTCAAGCAAAACGGGCAGAGCAATCCCACGCATGCCTACCCAGTCGAGGGGCAGTGCCAAGCGTGCAGATTGGGCGGCGATATCCGGGAGAGTAAGAGCATTCATGGTTGAGACCGTCGTGTTGATCTCTTTTAACGTTACATTATAACAATCCATTCAGCGACGCTTTTTTCATGAAAAGGTTTTCACTAGCAGCCCGTCATCCGGCTGCAAGTGAACCTTGCGCTGCTACCGCCCGAGCTGGAGAAGCGGTTGATGGTTGTCCAGCCGACACGACGGGTGTAGCCAACCCAAGCCTCGCCATCGGAGGCAATACCGGTAAAAAAGGTTAATTGGCCGAAGCGGCTGTTGGTCTGCGCCCAATAGCGATGGCCGTCCTTCTCGAATCCGCGCAGGTAAAGCGTGGTGCCTACCGTATTGACGCTATAGGCATTGCCGTCGGCGTCCACGCATGCCAGCAGATTAGCGCTGCGCGTACAGTGCGCCGGCCCCGGCATGTGCGCCTGTGCTTGGCTGGCCAGCGACATGGCAAAGCTCAAAAGCAGGCATTTCAACCCCTTGTTCATTGCGAGTTTCCACGATCGGCGGTGCAGCAATTTGCGAAATCTCCTCTGCCGGACTGGCAAAACCAAGTTGTTATACTATAACATAAATCGCAACCAGCCTGAGCTGCCGATCACAATCGTATGCCTTCTTTGACCCGGTTAAATGAAGCGCAACACGCCAAGCGCACCTCAAAGCGCAAATTGGCTGCCATTTATGAGGATTATCCAATGTCAGCCAAATTGCCCGTGACCGTACTTTCAGGATTTCTCGGCGCGGGAAAAAGTACACTTTTGAATTACGTACTACGTAACCGAGACGGCTTGCGCGTTGCGGTGATCATCAACGATATGAGCGAGATCAACATCGATGGCAGTGAAGTCCAGCGCGATGTCAGCCTGAACCGCGCTGAGGAAAAACTCATCGAAATGAGCAATGGCTGTATCTGCTGTACGTTACGTGAAGATTTACTGGAAGAAGTCAGCAAACTCGCTCGCGAGGATCGTTTCGATTACCTGCTGATCGAATCCACCGGCATTTCCGAACCGCTTCCGGTTGCTGAAACCTTCACCTTCCGCGATGAACAGGGGCAAAGCCTCGCCGACATTGCTTGCCTGGATACCATGGTCACCGTGGTCGACGGTGTGAATTTCCTGCTCGATTACCAGGCGGCCGAAAGCCTTGCCTCTCGCGGCGAGATTCTCGGTGAAGAAGACGAGCGCTCCATCACCGATCTGTTGATCGAGCAGATCGAGTTCGCCGACGTCCTGCTGATCAGCAAAATCGACCTGATCAGCCAGCACGAGCGTGAAGAACTCACCGCCATCCTCAAGCGCCTCAATGCCCAGGCTGAAATCATTCCAATGGTGATGGGCGAAATCCCCCTGGAGAAAATCCTCAACACCGGTCGTTTCGATTTCGATCAGGCCGCACAAGCGCCCGGATGGCTACAGGAATTGCGCGGTGAGCACGTCCCGGAGACACAGGAATACGGCATCGCCTCGACGGCCTACCGCGCGCGCCGGCCATTTCACCCGCAACGCTTCTTCAGCTTCATCGATCGGCCTTGGCTGAACGGCAAGCTGCTGCGCTCCAAAGGCTTCTTCTGGCTGGCCAGCAAACCCACCGATGCCGGTAGCTGGTCGCAGGCTGGTGGCTTGATGCGGCATGGATTCGCCGGTCGCTGGTGGCGTTTTGTGCCAAAGAATCAATGGCCGCAGGATCAGGAAAGTGTCCAGGCGATCATGGGAAACTGGATTCCAAGCGTAGGAGATTGCCGCCAGGAGCTGGTTTTCATCGGTCAGAACATAGATTTCCTACAGCTCTCCGCCGAACTCGATGCCTGTCTGCTGACCGACGAAGAAATGGCCATGAGTGTAGAAGGCTGGCGCTTGCTGCCTGATCCATTCGGTCCTTGGCACGAAGAGGCCGCCTGATGCTCGCACTCAAAGATCAGCCGCTTCTTACCCGTCATCACCAAGGGCTGACACCGGAAACGTTGACGCGAATCCTGGAAGACCAGACCAATCTGGCCGTCTGGCAACGTCAGCTGCCCGTGCACATTGCCGATTTTGCGCAATTGGTGCTGTCGCTCAACGAGCCCTTGGCCGAGTCGCTGTGTCTGGAATTGCCCGACGAAGATGCCGAACCGGATCTCGCCGGTCTGGCTGCAGGGCTGCGTGATCTGCAAGGTTTCGAAGGTTTCATGAGCGATCTTAAATGGCTGATCAGTGCCTTCGCCTGCCTGCTCGGTGCGCGGCGTATCGGCGTGCGTTTGCGTGTGCTGGACAAGGCCATGTGTCCGCGTTTTTACGTCGATCACGTGCCGGTGCGCTTGATCACTACTTACGCTGGCATCGGCAGCCAATGGCTCGAGGAGGGCGCGATGGATCGCCTGCAACTTGGCCAGGCCAATGCCGAACCGCAAGATCCAGCGTCGATTCGTCAGCTCAACAGCGGCGACGTCGCGCTGCTCAAAGGCGAAAAATGGCACGGCAATGAAGGCTTCGGCCTGATCCATCGTTCGCCGCAACCGGCACCCGGTGAACGCCGTCTGTTGCTGACCCTCGACTGGCTCGGCTGACACATCAGGGCTTGCGCCAGGCGCCCTGGCTCTGGCCTTCGCAATACGGCTTGAGATACGCCGCATCAGTGGCCACGCCGTAATAGTGGATATCCTGGCGATAGGGCATATTGGCGACTTGCGCGTTGCTGCACACGCCGAAAGCGCCGCTGGGGCACTGGTCGACGTATTGCACCTCGACCTTCTGCCCGGCCAGCGTCGGTTGGCAGAAGCCGTCATTGAACAATTTCTGCGGAATCGTCCGGTTCTGCTGACAGACTTTGACGTCGAGCCGTTCGCCCTGTGTGTGCACCACGCAGGCCTGAGCCCACGCTTCACTCGACAGCAGCGCCAACAGCAACGACCATCCCGACCAGCGCATCTTCGATCTCCTCAATAACTGTCCGCAGAAAAGTGCCCGCCATGTTGCAGAACATTCCGACCCACGTCATCGCCGGCCCGTTGGGCGCCGGCAAGACCAGCCTGATTCGTCAGTTGCTGGCGCAACGGCCTGCGGACGAGCGCTGGGCGGTACTGATCAACGAGTTCGGCCAGATTGGTCTGGACGCCGCGTTGCTCTCTCGCGACGACGATGGTATCGCACTGGGTGAGGTGGCCGGGGGCTGCCTGTGTTGCGTCAATGGCGCGCCATTCCAGATCGGCCTCGGCCGCCTGCTGCGCAAGGCCAGGCCGGATCGACTGTTTATCGAGCCATCCGGGCTGGGCCATCCGGCGCAGTTGCTCAAGCAATTGAACGAGGCGCCGTGGCTGGGCGTGCTGGCGGTTCAGCCCTGTGTGCTGGTTCTGGACGCTCAGGCATTGCACGCGGATAGGGCCTTGCCGGACGCCCAGAAGCAAGCATTGACCAGCGCGGGTTTGCTGCTGTTGAACAAGGCGCAGGATCTTGATGATACGGCTCGTGAGAAAATCGCCAGCCAGTTGCCGCCCGTCAGACTGATCTGGACGCAGCAAGCGCAACTGCCTCTGAGCGAGCTGCCGGGGCTGGCAGTAAAAGCGAACGAAGGCGCAGGGCATCTGCCGCTGCCCACTGGATTGGCACAGCTGCCAGCAGTCTGGAGCGATCCGGCCGAACCGATTTGCTTAAATCAGGCGCAGGAGGGTGGGTGGAGCATCGGTTGGCGCTGGCATCCGCGGCAGGTATTTGATCAAGCACGCATCGCCTATTGGCTGAGCGCGCTGGACTGGAAGCGGGCGAAACTGGTTATCCACAGCACCGATGGCTGGGTTTCGGGCAATGCGCTGGAGCATGCCGAGCTGAGTTGGCAAGCCAGCGAATGGCGAAAAGACTCAAGAATCGAGCTGATCTTCGCCGAACCGCAGAACATCGATCAGCTACAAGCCGGTTTGGCTGAATGCCGGATTCAGTGAGTCAGCTCAAGGCTTCCACTTGGTATGTTCCTGGCGCCACTGGCTCAGCTCGATGACTTCGGCGCGAGGCTTGTGGACTTCGACTACCGGCGGCGTATCGTCGAACGGCGCCGGGTAGGGTGCCAGTTCAATCTGCGCACTGTGCGCGCCGAACTGGGTGACGGTGCCGTTGTGGCGGCTTTCGCCGGTCACGGTGAACTCGAAGTTGTAGACCCGCGCCAGTCGCCGGCGACCGTTGGCATCCCTGATCAGACCGATTTTTTTCAGCGCGACGTTACCGTCCAGGAGTTCAACGCCAACATTGGTGCAATGCTGCTTGACCCGCTCCAGCGCGCGCTCGCGCAAGCCGTGGTTGTGCCATAGCCAGGCACCAGCGGCGGCGAACAGCATCAGCACGAAGATGTTTTCCAGGGTCAGCATCTACATCGAACTCCAAATGATGGCGTCAGCTTAACTGTCTCGTCGGTCTGTCGTACAGGCTGTGTTTCGTCGCATACTGCGCGGCTTGAATTTCAATCGTTTTACGGAATGACCCGAATGAAACGTACGCCTCATCTGCTCGCCATCCAGTCCCACGTGGTGTTTGGCCACGCCGGCAACAGCGCTGCGGTTTTTCCGATGCAGCGCGTCGGGGTCAACGTCTGGCCGCTCAACACCGTGCAGTTCTCCAACCACACCCAGTATGGTCAGTGGGCCGGTGAAGTGCTGGCGCCGCAGCAGATTCCCGAGCTGATCGAAGGCATCGCCGCAATTGGCGAGTTGGGCAATTGCGACGCGGTGCTGTCCGGCTATCTCGGCAGCGCCGCGCAGGGACGGGCGATTCTCAGCGGTGTGGCGCGGATCAAAGCGGTCAATCCAAAGATGCTGTATCTGTGTGATCCGGTGATGGGCCATCCGGAGAAAGGCTGCAGCGTGCCCACCGAGGTCAGCGACTTCCTCCTGGATGAGGCCGCGGCCTTGGCGGACATCATGTGCCCGAATCAACTGGAGCTGGACAGTTTTTCCGGGCGCAAGCCGCAGTCGCTGTTCGATTGCCTGGCGATGGCACGGGCGCTGCTGGCGCGCGGGCCGAAAGCGGTACTGGTCAAGCACCTGGATTACCCGGGCAAACCGGCGGATGGCTTCGAAATGTTGTTGGTGACGGCTGAGGGCAGTTGGCATTTGCGCCGTCCGTTGCTGGCGTTTCCACGTCAGCCAGTGGGCGTCGGCGATCTGACCTCTGGTCTGTTCCTGGCCCGGGTGTTGCTGGGCGACAGCCTGCTGGCAGCGTTCGAATTCACCGCAGCGGCAGTGCATGAGGTGTTGCTGGAAACCCAGGCATGCGCCAGTTATGAGCTGCAACTGGTGCGGGCGCAGGATCGCATTGCGCATCCGCGGGTGAAGTTCGAGGCTACCGCGATCAGTCTGTAAGACCGCGTTGCCCCCATTCGCGAGCAAGCTCGCTCCCACATTTGGTTTGTGTACGCCACAGAGCCTGTGTGGGAGCGAGCTTGCTCGCGAAAGCGTTGTTCAGAGCGCTAAAAATCTCAGGCGTCGCCCTTGATCTCCTGATAACGCTTCTCCAGCTCCTGGCGAATCTGCCGGCGCTGCTGCGCCTGCATGAAGCGGCGTTTGTCTTCGCTGTTCTGCGGTTGCAACGGCGGTACGGCGGCCGGTTTGCGCTGATCATCCACCGCGACCATGGTGAAGAAGCAGCTGTTGGTGTGGCGCACCGAGCGTTCGCGGATGTTTTCGGTGACCACTTTGATGCCAACTTCCATCGACGTGTTGCCGGTGTAGTTGACCGAGGCGAGGAACGTCACCAGCTCGCCGACATGAATCGGCTCGCGGAAAATCACCTGATCCACCGACAGGGTCACCACGTAGCGCCCGGCATAACGGCTGGCGCAGGCGTAAGCCACTTCGTCGAGGTATTTGAGCAGGGTGCCGCCGTGGACATTGCCAGAGAAGTTGGCCATGTCGGGGGTCATCAGTACCGTCATCGACAGCTGGGCGTTTCCGGGTTCCATAACGTTCTCACGGATCAAGGCTGATTGCAGGAAGCGCCTCTGCGGGCACCTGGTGGCTTTTCAAAAAGCACCGTTATCGGGACGCCGCGCGGCGGGCCGCCGTCACGCTGGTAGCGATCTGTTTCCATATATTGCACCGGCTTCCAGAGCGAAGTCGCGGTGTTAACCTGCAAAAGCCCTGCCCAAGGGCAATTCCTACATTAAAAGCGGATTTTTACCCTGCTCGCGCAGAACTCTGACGTCTGTCCGCGCGCCTCGTCATCAAGGAGCCCACGCCATGCATGCCATCAGTTTCATTCAGGATCTGGCAGTGATCATGCTGGTCGCGGGCGTGGTAACCGTACTGTTTCATCGTTTCAAACAACCGGTGGTGCTCGGCTACATCGTCGCCGGCTTCATCATCGGCCCGCATACGCCGCCGTTCGGCCTGATTCACGACGAAGAAACCATCAAGACCCTGGCCGAACTCGGGGTGATCTTCCTGATGTTCTGCCTTGGTCTGGAGTTCAGCCTGCGCAAGCTGTTCAAGGTCGGCGCCACGGCGTTCATTGCCGCGTTTCTCGAAATCATCCTGATGATCTGGATCGGCTACGAAATCGGCCGCTGGTTCGACTGGAACACCATGGATTCGTTGTTCCTCGGCGCGATTCTAGCGATCTCCTCCACCACCATCATCGTCAAAGCGCTGAATGATCTGAAGATGAAGAACGAGCGCTTCGCGCAGTTGATCTTCGGTGTGCTGATTGTCGAGGACATCCTTGGCATCGGCATCATTGCGCTGCTGTCGAGCATCGCCGTCAGCGGCACGGTGAGCTCGGGCGAAGTGTTCTCCACGGTCGGCAAGCTGTCGCTGTTCATGATCGTTGCGCTGGTCATCGGCATCCTGCTGGTGCCGCGCCTGCTGGCTTATGTAGCGAAATTCGAAAGCAACGAGATGCTGCTGATCACCGTACTCGGCCTGTGTTTCGGCTTCTGTCTGCTGGTGGTCAAGCTCGAATACAGCATGGTGCTCGGCGCTTTCCTGATCGGCGCGATCATGGCCGAGTCCCGGCAATTGCTGAAAATCGAACGGCTGGTCGAGCCGGTTCGCGACCTGTTCAGTGCGATCTTTTTTGTCGCCATCGGGCTGATGCTCGACCCGCTGATTCTCATCGAATACGCCTGGCCGATCGCGGTGATCACCGTGGCCGTGGTGCTGGGCAAGATGTTGTCCTGCGGCCTCGGTGCGTTTATCGCCGGCAATGACGGACGGACCTCACTGCGGGTCGGCATGGGTCTGTCACAGATCGGCGAATTTTCCTTCATCATCGCCGCGCTGGGCATGACCTTGCAGGTGACAAGCAACTTCCTCTACCCGGTCGCCGTAGCCGTGTCGGTGATCACCACACTGCTGACGCCGTACCTGATTCGCGCGGCGGATCCGTTGTCGATCAAGCTCTCGGCAGTCGTGCCCAAGCGTCTCGGGCGTGTGCTCGGCATGTATGGCGAATGGTTGCGCAGCATCCAGCCGCAAGGTGAGGGCGCGCTACTGGCGTCGATGATCCGGCGGATCCTGTTGCAGGTCGGGGTCAATCTGGCGCTGGTGATTGCGATCTTCTTTGCCAGCGCATACTTCGCCGAGCGCATGTCGTTGTGGCTGCAGGACTGGATCAGCGATCCGAGCTGGCAGAAGGCACTGATCTGGGGCGGAGCGTTGTTGGTCTCGCTACCATTTCTGATCGCGGCTTATCGCAAGCTCAAGGCGCTGTCGATGCTGCTGGCGGAGATGGGCGTCAAGCCGGAGATGGCCGGGCGTCACACGCAGCGAGTGCGCCGGGTGATCGCCGAAGTGATCCCGATTCTCTCGCTGCTGGTGATTTTCCTGCTGTTGGCAGCCTTGTCGGCCAGTATCCTGCCGACCAACAAGCTGCTGGTGCTGATCGCCGTCGTCGCGGCCGCCGTAGCGGCGCTGCTGTGGCGCTGGTTCATCCGCGTGCATACGCGCATGCAGGTGGCGCTGCTGGAAACCCTCGACAACCACAAGGAGTCGTCGGGGCATTGACCAGCCGGGGCGTGTGGCGGATCAGCTTTCCAGCCAGACGTCCCGCGCCCAGTGCCACACCGATTCCCAGGTTTCTTCGGCAATCAGTTCTTCTTCGGCCTGCCACAGCACCACGGTGCCGTCTTCTTCGACACAGTAGTAGTCATCGCCGTCCTGACAGATCGGGATCAAGCTGCGATCAACACCCACATCCCATGCATTGGCTGCCACGTCCGGCAGGTAGGTGTGCGATTGCGGATCAGTGACGGTCACCGGCTCGAGGCTGCCATAGACCACATCGCTGACGGTCAGCAAAAATTCTTTGAAGACGAATGGAATGTCGATGAACAGTTGTTCTTCGATTTCCACCAGCAGGTCTTCATCAGGCAATTCCAAAGGAACCGGCACGGGTTCGTTGGCTTCGCGCAGTTGTTCGATGATTTCTTCCACGTCCGGGATCCTCTTGCTGAATGGCGCGGTTTATATGGGCCGGTTTATACAGTAGCTCGCCATAGATGCAACCGTGAAATGAAAAACCCCGGCCGAGGCCGGGGTTCTGTTACCGCAAGTGAAGCGCAGCAGGGATCAGCCGTTCTGGCGGATACCGGCGACCAGCCAAGGCTGGTTGTCGCCCTGCGGACGTTCCATGTTCCAGCTTTCGCTGAACACTTCGCCCTGGTCGAAACGCGAGGTTTTCGACACGCCGGTGAAGGTCAGGGTGGCGATGGTCTTGTCGGCACGATCGTCGACGCCGTCCAGCTGCACCTGCAGGTTGTCGATGTAGGTCGACTGGAAGCCGTCGCCCAGATCCGCACGCTCACGCTTGAGGAACTCAAGCATTTGCGGGGTCACGAACTCGGCGATCTTGTCCATTTCGTTGGCGTCCCAGTGCTGCTGCAGCGACTGGAAGTGGCTGCGCGCAGCTTCAAGGAAGCGCTCTTCGTTGAACCAGGCCGGTGCGTTGATCACCGGACGGGCGGCAGCCGGAGCAGCCGAACCACCAAAGATCGAACCCATGGCGGCAGGCTTCTGCTCGAACACTTCACGCTGCATCGGCGCGCCGGCCGGAGCGAATTGCTCCTGCTGCTTGCGACGACGGGCGGCGATGAAGCGGAAGATCACGAACGCGATCAGGGCCATGATCAGGATGTCGAAGATCTGCATGCCCTGGAAACCGTCGCCCATGAACATCGACGCGAGCAGGCCACCGGCGGCGATGCCCGCCAGCGGGCCGAGCCAGCGCGAAGCACCGCCGGCCTTGGCCGCGGCGCCAGCAGCACCGGCAGCGCCAGCGGTCGCTGCTGCGCCGCCCACGCCTGGAGAAGAAGGAGCCATCTGGCTGGTCTGGTGCGTCGGCGCAGCGCCGGCGCTTTTGCCACCACCAAAGCGCTTGGCGTTGGCGTCGAGGCTCATCGTCAGGCCGATGCACAACGCCATGGCGATGCTAAGAAAACGTTTCATAAAGGGTATTCCCGTTTTGTGGAGACACGCGCGCCATGTTGCACAGCTGAAGTGTTACTGGCTAGCGAGAGAGTGTTTCGGGCTTTTGCCTGACAGGTTGCGTTCAGCTTGGCGAGGCAATCAGCCGATGTACTTTTGTCTGTAGGAAAAGGCGATAGGTTCAGAGGGATTGATGTACTTGCGTCGCATAACCTGTGGGAGCGAGCCTGCTCGCTCCCACATGGGTTCAGTGCTGGTGGTTAGATCGCTTCCAGCTTGGCATAGCCGAGCATCAGCCACTTGCTGCCTTCGCTGAAGTTCACCTGCACCCGGGCCTGGGCGCCGGAACCTTCGAAGTTGAGGATCACCCCTTCGCCGAAGATCGAGTGACGTACGGCCTGACCGAGCACAAAACCGGTTTCCGGAATCTCGCTGCCGCTGAACAGGCTGCTGCCGCTCATCGACTGGTTGCCGCCGAACGGTCGGCTGACGCTATTGGACAGGCGCACTTCCTGAATAAGGCCTTTGGGCACTTCGCGGACGAAACGCGACACCTTGTTGTAGGTTTCGCTGCCGTACAGGCGCCGGGTTTCCGCGTAGGTCATGACCAGATTCTGCATCGCCCGGGTGATACCGACGTAAGCCAGACGCCGTTCCTCTTCAAGACGCCCCGGTTCTTCCAGGCTCATTTTGTGCGGGAACAGGCCTTCTTCCATGCCCACGAGGAACACGTAAGGGAATTCCAGGCCTTTGGCGCTGTGCAGGGTCATCAGCTGCACGCTGTCTTCGTGCTCGTCGGCCTGAGTGTCGCCGGCCTCCAGCGAAGCGTGGCCGAGGAACGCCGCCAGTGGGGTCAGTTCTTCGTCCTCTTCGGTGTTCTCGAAGTTGCGTGCAGCGCTGACCAGTTCCTCAAGGTTTTCCACCCGGGCCTGGCCTTTTTCGCCTTTTTCCGCTTCGTGATAGGCGATGAGGCCGGATTGCTCGATGACGGTTTGCGTCATCAGGTGCAGCGGCATCTCGGCGCACTTGGCGGCGAGGTTCTCGATCAGTTCGATAAATGCACCGAGCGCACTCGCTGCACGGCCGGTCAGGCCTTTGTTGGCCACCAGCTGGCGCATCGCTTCCCACATCGATACGTCGCTGTGCCGCGCATGCTCGCGAATGGCCTCTACAGTTTTCTCGCCGATGCCCCGGGCCGGCACGTTGATCACTCGCTCCAGCGCCGCGTCGTTGCCGCGACCTTCAAGCAAGCGCAGGTAGGCCATGGCGTTCTTGATTTCCGCGCGTTCGAAGAAGCGCTGACCGCCATAGATGCGGTACGGGATGCGCTCGCGCAGCAGGGCTTCTTCAAGCACCCGCGATTGGGCGTTGGAGCGGTACAGAATGGCGATATCGCTACGGGCCAGACCGGTTTTCAGCGCGCTTTCGATGGTTTCCACCACGTAACGGGCTTCGTCGTGCTCGTTGAACGCGGCGTACAGGTTGATCGCTTCGCCGTCGCCACCGTCGGTCCACAGCTCTTTACCGAGACGCCCGGTGTTGTTGGCGATCAAAGCGTTGGCGGCTTTGAGGATGCCGGCAGTGGATCGGTAGTTCTGCTCCAGGCGAATCGTTTCGGAGTCCGGGAAGTCGGAAGAGTACTGATGGATGTTCTCGATCTTCGCCCCGCGCCAGCCGTAAATCGACTGGTCGTCGTCGCCGACCACCATCAGGCTGTCGCCGCCCTTGCCGAGCAGGCGCAACCAGGCGTACTGCACGGCGTTGGTGTCCTGGAACTCGTCGACCAGAATGTGCCGGAAGCGCTTTTGGTAGTGCGCCAGCAGGCCGGGGTGATCGCGCCACAGATCGAGCGCGCGCAGCAGCAGTTCGGAGAAATCGATCACGCCAGCCCGCAGGCACGCCGCCTCGTAGGCTTCGTAGATGCCGCGCATGGTGGCCAGGAACAGGTCGCCGCTGGCCTGAATGTGTTGCGGCCGCAGACCTTCGTCTTTCTGGCCGTTGATGAACCACTGCGCCTGACGCGCCGGCCAGCGTTGCTCGTCCAGACCGAGCTCGCGGATCACCCGCTTGACCAGACGCTGCTGGTCATCGCTGTCGAGAATCTGGAAGGTCTGGCTCAGGCCCGCTTCCTGCCAATGCGCCCGCAGCAAGCGGTGCGCGAGGCCGTGGAAGGTGCCGACCCACATGCCGGCCGGGTTGATGCCCAGCAACTGCTCGATGCGATGGCGCATCTCGGCAGCGGCCTTGTTGGTGAAGGTCACCGACAGGATGGAGTGAGGCGAGGCGTTTTCGACCTGGATCAACCAGGCGATACGGTGCACCAGCACTCGGGTTTTACCGGAACCGGCGCCGGCCAGGACCAACTGACGGCCAACGGGGGCTGCTACGGCCTGGCGTTGGGCATCGTTGAGGGAGTTCAGCAGAAGGGAGAGATCATCGCGCATCGGGGCATTCTAGGGTGCGCCGCAGGCCCGGGCAAACCGTGCGTTGCATTAGCCGATGAAAGTGCTGCCGATGACGACCGGTCGGTCACTGGCTGCAGGCTTCGGCCCGTCTCGCCTGAGGGGTTGCAGCGGTGCGCAAGCGGCGGAAAATTTCCCTGCAATTGTGATCCGCAGCAGTTTGGCATCGGGATCGGCTTGTGTATGCTCCGTCCACGTTTCGGGCGCACGCCCTCCTATAAGAACAAGAACGTTGCCCATGATCCTCAGCGCCGAACTGTCGGGGCCCTCCGTGGACCCCCGGGTGATCCGCAAGCACTATGCCGTCGAAATGGCGGTGGAGCGCACGCGTCTGCTGTATCAGGGCTCGCTGTTGCCCACGCTGTTCATGTTGATCAATGGTCTGGTCTGCGCCGCTTTGCTCTGGAGCCCGCAGCGCTACTTCGTGGTCAGCGTCTGGCTGGTGTGGCTGCTGTCGCTGGTCGCGCTGCGGGTGATTCAGGTAGCCGCGTTCGATTCGGCGATTCCCGATCGTCAGGCCCAGCCGATCTGGTTCCGCATGTTCCTGCTCGGTTCGACCATGACCGGCCTGACGCTGGCCGGAGCCGGCATCGCTCTGGTACCCGCTGACAACTTCATGCAGCAAGCCTGGGTGTTCGGCCTGATCGGCGCGGCAACGCTGTCGGCCAGCGTCGCCTACGCGGTGAGCCTGCCGGCGTTCCTCTCGTTTACCTTGCCGTGCCTGCTGCCAGCGATCGGCTACCTGTTCTGGGGCGGCGACGATCAGGCACGGGGCTGGGGCTGGCTGGGTCTGATCCTGCTCGGTTCTCTGAGTGTGGTGGCATGGCAGGTCAATCGGCTGATCGACCGTGGATTGCTTCGGCGCTTCCAGAATCAGCACCTGATCGAGCATTTGCAGCAAGCGCAGACGCGCAGCGAACAACTCAATCAGGAGCTGGGCAAAGAGATCGAACAGCGCCGCTGTGCCGAGGCGCAGTTGCGTGAAGCGCAGGTCGATCTCGAAGATCGCGTGGCCCAGCGCAGCCGCGAACTGGATGCCGCCAATCAGGCCCTGAGCAAAAGCGAAGCGCGCCTGGCGCTGGCACTCAAGGCCAGTGAACTCGGATTGTGGGACTGGAACCTGCAGACCGACGAAGTCCACCACACACAGATTCAGGAACTGTTCGGCCTCGCCCCGGAATACGTCACGGCGCTGCTGCGCGACCTCAAGCCACGACTGCATCCTGAAGATGTGCCGTCACTCAAGTTCGCCCTGGTCGAGCATTTGAAGGGGCGTACCGAGGATTATCAGGTCGAATATCGCCTGCGCCATGGCGACGGCCACTGGGTGTGGATCGAGGACCGTGGCCGTGCCGTGGAGCGCAGCGCCAGCGGCCGGGTGATCCGCATGGTCGGCACTCGCCGCGATATCAGCGCCAGCAAAAGCCTCGAAGAGCAGCAGCGGCTGGCGGCCACGGTGTTCGAAGCGGCCAGCGAAGGCATCGTGATTCTCGACCCGGACTACGCGCTGATTGCGATCAACCAGGCGTTCAGCCGGGTCACCGGTTACGAGATCGACGACATGCTCGGGCGCAACGTCGTCGAGTTGCCGTGCAGCCGCGATGCCCGTCGTCACTATGTGGCGATTCGTCATGCGCTGGAGCAGTACGGCAGTTGGCAGGGCGAGCTGGTGGAGACGCGCAAGAACGGCGAGCTGTATCCGCAGTGGCTGCAACTCAATGCCGTGCGTGATAGCCGTGGCAATGTCAGCCACATCGTCGGCTTCTTCGCCGATCTCTCGGCGCGGCGGGCCTCGGAGGAACGCCTGCGCTATCTGACCCATTACGACGAGCTCACCGGCCTGGCCAACCGTTCGCTGTTCCGCGAGCGCCTGCACGAAGCCCATCAGCGGGTGCGCCAGGGCGGGCGCCGCAGTCTGGCGTTGCTGCACATCAATCTCGATCGCTTCAAATTGCTCAATGACAGCCTCGGCCACGAAGTCGCCGATCAGCTGCTGCAAAAAATGGCGCGGCGGCTGGTCAATGCCTTGCCGGAAGCCGACACCATTGCGCGCCTGTCCGGTGACGAATTCGCCGTGCTGTTCGATGCCTACGGCAATCTGTCGAGCCTGGCACGGGTAGCGACGCGGTTGTCGGCCAAGCTGCGTTTGCCGCTGAGCGTTGACGGGCATGAACTGGTGGTCAGCGCTTCGATGGGCATCAGCCTGTTGCCGGACAACGCGCGTGAGATCTCGGCGCTGGTCAGCCAGTCGAACATGGCCATGCAGCATGCCAAACATCTGGGCGGCAACAATTTCCAGTTCTTCACCGACAGTCTGCAAGCCAGCACACTCGAACGTTTGCAGCTGGAAAACCACCTGCGCAGAGCCATTGAAGAACAGCAACTGACGGTGTTCTACCAACCGAAACTGTGCCTGCGAACCGGTCGCCTGAATGCCGCAGAAGCGCTGGTGCGCTGGGATCATCCGAGCATGGGCCAGGTGCCGCCTGCGGATTTCATTGGCCTGGCCGAAGAGACCGGTCTGATTGGGCCGATCGGCGAATTCGTTTTGCGTCAGGCGTGCTGGCAAGCATGCGAATGGCAGCGCCAGGGCCTGGCGCCGATCCGCGTGTCGGTGAACCTGTCGGTGCATCAGCTGCGTCAGGGCAAACTGGTCAGTCTGGTGCGGCAAGTGCTGGAAGAAACCGGGCTGGCGCCGCACTACCTCGAGCTCGAGCTGACCGAAAGCCATTTGCTCGACAGCGTCGAACACATCATTGCGACGTTCCAGCAACTGCGCGATCTGGGGGTGAAACTGGCGATCGATGATTTCGGTACCGGGTATTCGTCGTTGAGTTACCTCAAGCGCATTCCGGTGGATTACGTGAAGATCGATCAGGCGTTCATTCGCGGCTTGAGCGAGGGCAGTGCGGACGCGGCGATCACTCGCGCGATCATCGCCATGGCCCACGGACTGGCGCTGAAAGTAGTGGCGGAGGGTGTCGAACGTGAGGATCAACTGGCATTTCTGCGCGCCGAACACTGCGACGAAGTGCAGGGTTATCTGATCAGCCGGCCGGTAGACGCTGCTTGTCTGGCCGGGCTTTTGCGTGATCAGAAAAACTCGCAGTAAGGGCTACATGCTCCTCAGCGTGCCTGACGCCGGGACATCGAGTTACGCATTGAGCAGGCAAAATGCCCATTCATGTAGTATAACTACAAGCTTGCTACATCCTTGCCCACAAGAAGAGTCCAGCCCCTTGAATCTGCTGCAACACATCGCCCAGTCACGTCACCTGTTACGCAAGTCGGAGCTCAAGGTCGCCGACCACGTGCTGCTTGACCCTGCGGCAGTGATGCACAGTTCCATGGCCGACCTGGCTCACAGCGTCGGCATCAGCGAGCCGACCATCGTGCGTTTCTGCCGCGCGATCGGTTGTTCCGGCTTTCAGGATCTCAAACTGAAACTGGCGCAAAGCCTGGCCGCCGGCGCCAGCTTCGGCCAGTTCGCGATCCACGAAGACGACTCCGTCGCCGACTACAGCCTGAAGATTTTTGACACCACGCTGCACACCTTGATGGAAGTGCGCGAGAAGCTCGATCCGGTGGAGCTGCAGCGCGCGGTGACGCTGATGTCCCAGGCGCAGCGTGTCGAGTTCTACGGCTTCGGTGCTTCCGGTGCGGTGGCCGCGGATGCACAGCACAAGTTCTTCCGTTTGCTGCTGACCGCGGCGGCGTACTCCGACCCGCACATGCAGGCCATGTCAGCCGTTACTTTGAAACCGACTGATGTGGCGATCTGTATTTCCCAGTCGGGGCGCTCCAAGGATCTGCTGATCACAGCTAACCTCGTTCGCGAGAGCGGGGCGTCCTTGATCACCCTGTGCCCGAGCCAGACGCCGTTGGCCGAACTGTCGACCGTCAATCTGGCGATCGATGTGCATGAAGACACCGAGATCTACACGCCGCTGACCTCGCGAATCGCGCACCTGGTGGTGATCGACGTGCTGGCGATGGGCGTGGCCATGGCGCGCGGGCCGAGCCTGGTCAATCACCTCAAGAGCGTCAAGCGCAGTCTGCGCAGTTTGCGTTTGTCTCCAAAAGCCGTGAAAGCCCTGGATGATTGAGCAAGGTCGTTCCGACCTTGTTCGCGAGCAGGCTCGCTCCCCTAGGAGATCTCCCGAGAGCAAAAATTCCGGGTCATAACGGGATCAAATGTTGGAGCGAGCCTGCTCGCGAAAGCGTCCCCATACCCGCCGCACATTGAAATTTTCATCAGTCTGTAACCCGGACGCAGCCAAACCGTCATCCCCCACGCCTATCGTGAAACTCCCGTACTCGCCCTGGGAGACTCGAAATGGCTCAGCCCTACGAAGAACGCAACAGCGCCGCGAAAACCCGTCGTCAGCAGGAAGACCAGCGCCGCATGGAATTTCGCCGCGCAATCGAAGATCGCTTCGAACTTCGCCAGCTTCAGGCCGAGATCGGCGATTTTCCCGAGATCACGCACTGGCAGGCGACCCCCGCAGCTTCCCGTCGAAACGCTCAACCAACGCAATAATCTGCGCCCGCTCGCTGCGGATAAACGCCAGGAAGGCGTGCGCCACCGGTGACAGCCGCTTGGCTTTGGCCTGCACCAGACACCAGCTGCGCAGCAGCGGCAACTCTTCGACCGGCAGCTCGACCAGGCCGCCGGTCGCCAGCTCCAGGTTCAGGGCGTGGCGCGTCAGCAGCGCCAGGCCCAGACCCGCCACCACGCATTCGCGCTGGGCTTCGGCCGAGGCTACCTCCTGGGTCTGGGTGAAGTGCACGCGCTTTTCCTTGAAATATTCTTCGCAGGCCAGACGTGTGCCCGAGCCCGGCTCGCGGATCAGCAGCGTATACGGCTCCAGATCCTGCAAGCGCAACGGGCCCATGTGCGCCAGCGGATGATCCGGGCGCGCGACGGCGACAATCGGATTGTTGAGAAACGGCAGAAATTCCAGGCCCATGTCCTGCGGCACCATCGACATGATCACCAGATCATCGCGATTGTCCGAGAGGCGGCGAATGACCTGGCCACGGTTGACCACAGTCAGCTGCAAATTGACTTCCGGATGCTGGCGCTTGAACGCGGCGAACAAATGCGGCACGAAATATTTGGCGCTCGATTCCACTGCCAGTTTCAGCTGACCCTGCAGCGAACCCTGCATGTCCGACAGTTGCATATCGAGGTTTTCCAGCCGCCCGAAAATGTCGCGACTGGCACGTTGGAGCGCTTCCGCCGCCTCGGTCATGTAGAGTTTTTTGCCGACATAGTCGAACAGCGGCTGACCGATCAGCTCTTCAAGCTGACGAATCTGTAGGCTCACGGCCGGTTGTGTGAGGGACATTTCCTCAGCAGCGCGGCTGTAGGAACGTAAATCACACACCTCATTGAAGATCTGCAACTGACGCAATGTCATACGCATCAATGACTTACGCATTTTATTCAGGCTCTCACGGCACACGGATGTTGCGACTATAAGTGTTTACTTATGCCTGACCCAATTTTTATTCATTTTTGTTAATCCCTCAGCAGCGCTAGTGTGGACCTGCGACTGAATTGAAACATTTGGTCACGCGTCGACCTGGCTCCAGCAGGTCGTGGTGCCACCGGCTCAAGGGAATTTCCAAGTGATAAAAAAGATCCTGATCGCCAACCGTGGTGAGATTGCCGTACGCATCGTACGAGCCTGCGCCGAAATGGGCATTCGCTCGGTTGCGATTTTCTCCGATGCCGATCGCCATGCCTTGCATGTGAAGCGTGCGGACGAGGCCCACAGCGTGGGTGCCGAGCCACTGGCCGGCTACCTGAACCCGCGCAAGCTGGTGAACCTGGCCGTGGAAACCGGCTGCGATGCGCTGCACCCCGGCTACGGTTTCCTGTCGGAAAACGCCGAGCTGGCGGAAATCTGCGCTGAGCGCGGCATCAAATTCATCGGCCCGTCGGCGGAAGTCATCCGGCGCATGGGCGACAAGACCGAAGCGCGGCGCAGCATGATCAAGGCCGGCGTACCGGTGACACCCGGCACCGAGGGCAACGTCTCCGGCATCGAAGAAGCCTTGGTTGAGGGCGACCGCATCGGTTACCCGGTAATGCTCAAGGCCACCTCCGGTGGTGGCGGTCGCGGTATCCGTCGCTGCAACAGCCGCGAAGAACTCGAACAGAACTTCCCTCGTGTCATCTCCGAAGCCACCAAGGCGTTTGGTTCGGCGGAAGTGTTCCTGGAAAAATGCATCGTCAATCCCAAGCACATCGAAGCGCAGATTCTCGGCGACAGCTTCGGCAACGTCGTGCACCTGTTCGAGCGTGACTGCTCGATCCAGCGCCGCAATCAGAAGCTGATCGAGATCGCGCCCAGCCCGCAGCTGACCCCGGAACAACGCGCCTACATCGGCGACCTGTCGGTGCGTGCGGCCAAGGCTGTGGGTTACGAGAACGCCGGTACCGTGGAGTTCCTGCTCGCCGAGGGCGAGGTGTACTTCATGGAAATGAACACGCGGGTGCAGGTGGAACACACCATCACCGAAGAAATCACCGGCATCGACATCGTCCGCGAGCAGATTCGCATCGCTTCCGGCCTGCCGCTGTCGGTGAAGCAGGAAGACATTCAGCACCGTGGCTTTGCGTTGCAGTTCCGTATCAACGCCGAGGATCCGAAGAACAACTTCCTGCCGAGTTTCGGCAAGATCACCCGTTACTACGCCCCCGGCGGCCCGGGCGTGCGCACCGACACGGCGATCTACACCGGTTACACCATTCCGCCGTTCTACGACTCGATGTGCCTGAAACTGGTGGTCTGGGCGCTGACTTGGGAAGAGGCGATGGACCGTGGTCTGCGGGCGCTGGACGACATGCGTCTGCAGGGCGTGAAGACCACCGCCGCGTACTACCAGGAAATCCTGCGCAACCCGGAATTCCGTAGCGGCCAGTTCAACACCAGCTTCGTTGAAAGCCACCCGGAACTGACCAACTACTCGATCAAGCGCAAACCCGAAGAGCTGGCCCTGGCCATCGCCGCCGCCATCGCCGCCCACGCAGGCCTATGAATGAAGCAGCTGCGAGCTTTCAGCTGCAAGCGGCAAGTAAAAGCAGATTGGCTTTTTCTTGCTGCTCGTAGCTTGAAGCTTGCCGCTATGAGGAGATACCAATGACTAAGAAGATCTTCGTTACCGACACCATCCTGCGCGACGCTCACCAATCGCTGCTCGCCACCCGCATGCGCACCGAAGACATGCTGCCGATCTGCGACAAGCTCGACAAGGTCGGCTACTGGTCGCTGGAATGCTGGGGCGGCGCGACGTTCGACGCCTGTGTGCGCTTTCTCAAGGAAGACCCGTGGGAGCGCCTGCGCCAACTGCGTGCGGCGTTGCCCAACACCCGTCTGCAAATGCTCCTGCGCGGGCAGAATCTGCTCGGCTATCGCCATTACAGCGACGACGTGGTCAAAGCCTTCGTCGCCAAAGCAGCGGTGAACGGCATCGACGTGTTCCGCATTTTCGATGCGATGAACGATGTGCGTAACCTGCGCGTGGCCATCGAAGCGGTGAAGGCTGCCGGCAAACACGCACAGGGCACCATCGCTTATACCACCAGTCCGGTGCACACCATCGATGCTTTCGTCACCCAGGCCAAGCAAATGGAGTCCATGGGTTGCGACTCGGTGGCGATCAAGGACATGGCCGGTCTGCTGACCCCGTATGCCACCGGTGAACTGGTGCGCGCGTTGAAAGCCGAGCAGTCGCTGCCGGTGTTCATCCACTCCCACGACACCGCTGGCCTGGCCGCCATGTGCCAGCTCAAGGCGATCGAAAACGGTGCCGACCACATCGACACCGCGATCTCCAGCTTCGCCTCGGGCACCAGCCACCCGGGCACCGAATCAATGGTCGCCGCGCTCAAGGGCACCGAGTACGACACCGGCCTGAATCTGGAACTGCTCCAGGAAATCGGCCTGTACTTCTATGCCGTGCGCAAGAAGTACCACCAGTTCGAAAGCGAATTCACCGCCGTCGACACCCGTGTGCAGGTCAACCAGGTGCCGGGCGGGATGATCTCCAACCTCGCCAACCAGTTGAAAGAGCAGGGCGCTCTGAACCGCATGGGCGAAGTGCTCGCAGAAATCCCGCGCGTACGTGAAGACCTCGGCTTCCCGCCGCTGGTGACCCCGACCTCGCAAATCGTCGGCACCCAGGCGTTCTTCAACGTACTGGCCGGCGAGCGCTACAAGACCATCACCAACGAAGTGAAGCTGTATCTGCAGGGCGGCTACGGCAAGGCACCGGGCGTCGTGAATGAAAAACTGCGGCGTCAGGCGATCGGCAGCGAGGACGTCATCGACGTGCGCCCGGCCGATCTGCTCAAACCGGAAATGACCAAGCTGCGTGCCGATATCGGTGCACTGGCCAAGTCCGAAGAAGACGTACTGACCTTCGCCATGTTCCCGGACATCGGCCGCAAGTTCCTCGAAGAGCGTGCCGCCGGCACCCTCACGCCGGAAGTGCTGTTGCCAATCCCGGAAGCGGGCGCCGTTGCTTCGGCGGGCGGCGAAGGCGTGCCGACCGAGTTCGTCATCGACGTCCACGGCGAAACCTATCGCGTCGACATCACCGGTGTCGGCGTCAAGGCTGAAGGCAAGCGCCACTTCTATCTGTCCATCGACGGCATGCCGGAAGAAGTGGTGTTCGAGCCGCTCAACGAATTCGTTGGCGGCGGCAGCAGCAAACGCAAACAGGCCTCGGCACCAGGCCATGTCAGCACCACCATGCCCGGCAACATCGTCGATGTGCTGGTCAAGGAGGGCGACAGCGTCAAGGCTGGCCAGGCGGTACTGATCACCGAAGCGATGAAGATGGAAACCGAAGTCCAGGCCGCCATTGCCGGCAAGGTTGCCGCGATTCATGTGGCCAAGGGCGACCGGGTCAACCCGGGCGAAATCCTCATCGAGATCGAAGGCTGAGATAACAGTCGCGATCCAACGCTTTAAACCTCGGGGGAGCATGTGCTCCCCTTTTTTTTGCCTGTGATTTTCGACCTTGTCAGGTCATTGCCAAGGATCACATGTGGGAGCGAGCAGGCTCGCTCCCACAGGAGGCGTGCTTAATGCATCAGAACGCCATGCGCCATTGACCCGCCACGCCATACGTTCGGCTGTCATTACCCAGCTCACCCGTTAAGCCCACGCCCAGTGTGTGCACCGCCGAAAGACCAAGATCGAGCCCCGCATCCAGCGACAGACTGTTCCGATCCAGCGTCGCGCCGGTCACTTCAAAGCGCTTGCCGCCCTTGCGCAGTTGCTGGCGGGTATCGCTGTCGATGTCGCCGAAGGTATGTTTCCAGCCTGCACTCAATCGCGGGGTCAAATGCATGCCGTTATCCAGCGTATTGATCTGCGCAAGCCGCAGTCCAACGGTGCTGCTGAAGTTGTCGCGAGTCTGCCCGAAGACTTTCAGTGCCGCATCGCCGCCCTTTTCGTTGTAGCTGTCGCGTTGATAACGCTGGTAGCCGAGGCTGGCGAAGGGTTCGAGGGTAAGGTTGTCGCGGCCCAAATTGAACCCGGCTTCGGCGAATGCCTGTTGAGTATTGGCGTCGTAGTTGCCCTTGAGACGATCGCTGAAACCCTTGAACTCGACCCGCCGTGTGCTGCTGCCGTCATGGCTCGCGTAGGTCGCGCCGAGGCGCAGTGACAGCGGGCCATCCTGACGCATGGCGTAGGCGCCGAGGTGCCAGCTGTCGAGGTCGCCGTCGTACTGGCGGGCATCGAGTTTGGTCTGCGATTTGCCGCCAAGCAGGCCGACATGCCAGTGCTCATCGAGTCGCCAGTCAGCGCCCACGACCAGCCCTTGCGTGGCATGTAGGAGGATGCCGTCAGCGTCGCGGTCAACCTTGCCGCCGTGGCCCAGCGCCTGAACCCACACCCGCCCGGAGTCTTCGCTGCCTGCGGCCTGACGAGGTGAACTGCGCGAGCCGTCAGTAGAGCCGGAACGGTTGTCCAGTTGGCGCATCGCCGAGAGCATGCTCGTACTGACCGGCGTGATACTGCTCAGCGTGGCTTTGGCGAGGTTGGCATTGCTGCCTGCGGCAAGTTGATCGAGGGCGATGGGCGCGGTGGTTTTATCGCTGGTCAGCAGTGCGGCGACGGCCCTGTTGGTGCCGATATCGAAAGCTTGAGTGTAAGCCCCTCGATTATCCAAGCTCTGCGCAATCGAACGAGCACTGCGCGTTCGGGCCAGTTGTTCGAACCCTACATCGTTGCGCACGTAGTGCAGGTTCACCGCGTTTGGCTCATAGGAGAGCGTTGGTGTCATGTAGGCCAGATTGGTGGTGACCTCACCGAACTCGCCATCAATGACGTTTGCAGACAACAGCCGATACTCATTGGTACGAGCGTAGTCGCCCGGTACGCCATAAATCTCGACACGCGCACCTCCCAGGCTCGCGGTGCCCTGAACATGCACGGGATCTGAGCCGCGGTCGGCAGATACGGCGTAAGAAAACACAGCGTCCTCATGGAGCGTCAGATTGCCTTTGATATTGGGAGAGCCGTGTTGCTGGCTGGCAAGCAGGGTTCCTGCGACATACAGCCCCGTCACGTGTCCATAACCGCCAAAAACCGCTCCCGGGTCGACATCGACACCATTGATCGATGCGTAGTTGAGCAGCACGGCGTCGGCTTTGACGTCAGCATCACCCTCGAAAACGTGACGCAATGTCCACTGCCCGCGTGCGATTCGCATAGCCGAGAAGTTGCGCGTCTCACCGATCTCGCCGCCTTCTACGGCATTGAACAGCAGCCCGTTCGCACCTTTGCCACCGTCCAGGCGACCGTCCCAACGCGCGCCCTTATTGATCACCAGCAGGTCATCTCCATCGCCCAGTTGCAGGGATACGCCGTCGATATTCTCGAGCGGGCTCGAGACAAAAGAGCGCTGCGTCGTGATCGCCAACATGTCGCGTTCAAACGGGTCGACGAGATCGAATTCCTCATCGCCGGTTTCCTCCACTACGAACTCTGGAAACTCCAGCCCTTCATAAAAGGCCGGACTGAAATCCTCGATCGCAACCGTCGCGCGTATGGCATCGACCGAAGGCGCGTCAGAGGCCTGCCCGGGCGACGGAGAAGTGTGCTCCAGCGCGCCGATGAATTCCTTGATCGCAAACAAGTCATCAGGATCCACTTTCGGTGTGGGTGTTTTCTTCTTTCGAGGCTTGGCGGTTTTGTCTTCGCTGATCTGCGCAGAAACCTGGACGTCTGGCAGCTGTTCGATGGACGCCTCGGCAGATCCGATCGTCAGCGCGATCGCCAGAGCGAGGTGATGGGGACGGTATTTGTGTAGGGCAGGCATCGAGTTCAACCTCCTTGTATGAAAGGCTCAACTCTATTGCTGCCTTGAAAAAAACGATGTCGGTCGGTTCCTGATGCTGTGCAGGCTACATCGGATCGGTCTGTCGAAAATCCTCGCGGGATTTCGCAAACAGAGCTTTTACGCAGCATCGCCGGTTCTTTTTCCTACGGCTTGGTACTGTTGGCGCATTCTTATCGGAGTGAGGTCAGGCGCTTACCTGCATTATTTTGCATGCACCTTGCCAATGGCTAAGATAGAACTGCATTTTGTTGCAGATATCCTGCACCTGAAACTCCGCGAATGCACTATATTGCATTTATAGACAGTTTTCTCTCCTCCAGCTGCATTTAAATGCATACGGAATCAACATGTACAACCTGACAATCCAGATCTTCACCGCCGGGCAATGGCACGACGCGATGACTCTTGACTTCGATGATCCGGAAAAAGGCTTCGAAAGCCGCTGCAGTTTTGGCCATGAAGCGGACTATCTGGTGGAAAACATCGAGTTGATCGGGTCGCCTTTTTCCCAAGCCGTGAGTGCCCTGTATCCGCTGGATTGGGAAGGTCGGCGCGCGAAGACACCAGCCTTTGTCCACGACATCGCACCGGCAGGCGCAGCCAAGCGGTTTCTGCTCGCCCGCCTGGGTCAGGAAAGACCCGCCGAGATCAGCGCCGATCTGTTTCTGCTGGGTCGCAGTACACCGGCTCCCATTGGCAACATGCGAATAAAGGAATCGGCGGAAGCAGTCGATGAGAGGAAGCCGATCGGATTCAAGCGCGAGGAGGTCATTAGCCGCGACAACCGCTTTCTTGAATATGTCTACGAGCTGGGCGCGGCCATCGGTGGCGCGACGGGGGCAGGTGGGGAAGCTCCGAAGCTATTACTGGCAGAGAACAGCGCCGGGCTTCTGTATCCCGATGCGGTACTGGACGATGAAGAAGTGCGACAGCACTGGTTTGTGAAATTCGCCAGAAACAGGGGCGGGCAGACCGACCAGGACATCCTGCGCAGCGAATTCCATTACTACAAAGCACTGCAAACATTGGACATCGAAACGGTCGCGGCAGAAGGCCTGGCCTTGGAAGAGGCGAACAAACCGAGTTTGTGGATGCGGCGTTTTGATCGACAAGTGAAAGATGGGGCGGTGTCGCGCTTTGCCGTCGAATCGATTTATTCGCTGGCAGAAGTGACGACGCCAGGCAGCGCCATGAATCATCTGGAAGTGATCCGCATGCTCGCCGGGCTCTGGCGCAAAGTGGGTCAGGCCAGCCAGATTGCCGGCCTCGTCGCCGATTATCTGCGTCGCGACCTGATCAATAAAATCCTCGGAAACTCAGATAACCACGGTCGTAACACGGCGATCATCCGGCAAGAGAACGCTTTCCAGCTCGCGCCGATTTATGACCTCGCCCCGATGGTCATGGATGACGAAGGCGTGACTCGTACGACCAAATGGCCAAGAGAATTGGAGCGGGCGGGCGATGTCGATTGGCGAGGTGTCTGCCGGGTATTGGCCGATAGCGCAGATCCGCACGATTCGTTGGCGGGGCTGGATGCCTCGGCGCTGTTCGAAGGCCTGCGCGCGGATGCCCGCCGTCTGGCCGCACTGCCGGATATTCTTGCGGCCAGCGGTTTGCCCGCCAGAACCATGAATCACCCAAGCGTTCATCTGAAAAACCTCGAGCAACGTTTGCAAGAGTGGGACCTGCAATGAGTCTGACCGTCCTCGAGCGCACGGCGCTCATCGAAAGCATTCAGCAATCACTGGCCGAAGGCACTCTGGAAATCGGTGACGCCGTGCGCCGTTTACGGGTCGAAGTCACCGGTCTGCATCAGTCCCAGTTCGCGAAGATGTGCAAGATTTCAGTGCGCACGCTGGTGCATATCGAACATGGCGAAGGCAATCAGACCCTGAAGTCGCTGAACGCGGTGTTCCGCCCCTTCGGCATGAAAATGGGCGTAGTGCGGATTCGCCGGGACACCATTTGAATGCACCTCAACTACGGCGCACATACGCCTTGCCGTAATGCCGCTCCATCCGTGCCTGAATCAGCTCCAGCCCGATCGACATCAGCCAGTAGATGATCGCCGCCGTGGTGAGCATTTCGATGTAGCGATAGCTTGAGCGCCCGTAGGACTGGGCGAGAAACATCACTTCCCAGACGCCCATTACCGAGATCAGCGACGAGTCCTTGAGCATCGAGATGAACTGGTTGGTAGTCGGCGGGATAATCGTGCGCATGGCCTGGGGCAGGGTGATGCGCCAGAAGATCACGCTTTCGCGCAGGCCAAGCGCCAGGGATGCTTCGCGTTGGCCGTGATCGACGCCGAGGAAGCCGGCGCGGAAGATTTCGCTCAGGTAGGCGCCGTAATTCAGCGAAAGGGCAATGATGCCGGCGACGATGGCGCCGGGGACGATGCCCAGTTGCGGCAAGCCGAGGTAGATCAGCAGGATCTGGATCAGCAGTGGCGTGCCGCGAAAGAACGAGGTGTAGAAACTGGCGATGCCAAATGCCACGGCGCTGTTCGACAGGCGCGCCAGCGCGGTGATGAAACCGAGCAGCGACGAGGCGATGATCGAGCAGGCGCAGAGAAACAGCGTCAGCGCTGCGCCTTGCAGGAAGCCGTTCGGCGCCAGCTTCAGGCCAACGAGGTTGGGCAGCTTGTCGAGGATGATCGCGAACTTCAGGTCGAAGCTGAGGAAGAATCCGGCAAACAGGCAGAACAGCGCCGCCCACGTCAGGTACAGGCGCGTACGGAAACCAAAGAGCTTTTGCAGGCGTGTTTCAGCCACCGGTTGCGGTGGCTGTGGCGGGGTCGGAAAAGAAGTCATTGGCTGATATCGGCGCCGATCCATTTTTGCGACAGCTTGCTCAGGGTGCCGTCCTGTTTCAGTTGGGCAAACACCTCGCGCACCTTGGCGTCCCACTGCGGGTCACCCTTTTCGATGGCCACGGAGTTGGGTTCCGAGTAGAGCGGTTCGCCGGCCAGTTTGAAGCGCTGGTCCTGGTTCAGGCGCGGCTGCGCGGTGACCAGATTGGTGAGGATCGCATCCAGGCGCACGCCGGCGCCCAGGCCCAGATCCTGGAAGGCGACGTTGTCGGTGTCGTACGGAGCGATCTGCACATCCTCGAACGGATACTGCAACTGCGTATCCTCGGCGCCTTCGATGACCAGGTTCTTGTTCAGATAACTTTCGTAGCTGGAGGCGCTGGTGAGGCCAACCTTTTTGCCGCTCAGGTCCTTGGCGCTGTGAATGCGATCGTCCTTGGCGTTGACCACGATCACCGCTGGCGAAGCGTAATACTCGACCGGGAAGTCGAACACTTCGGCGCGGGCCTTGCTCGGGGTCATCGAGCAGATGCAGATGTCGTAGCGCCCGCTCCAGCGGCCGGCGGCGATCACGTCCCAGGACGGCGTTTCGAGACGCAGTTTGACGCCAAGCTTGTCCGCCACCGCTTTGGCAACGTCGACATCGAAACCGTCGAGTTGATTCTGCTCATTGAGAAACGAGAAGGGCGGATAGCTTTCCATAAGCACGCCGACCAGCTCTTTTTTCTGCTCGACGCGGTCCAGCGTCGCGCCGCCGAAGGCTTGGGTGGAGGCCAGAATGGTCAGGCCCAGGGCCAATAGCGGTTGGAGTTTCACAGTCGCTTCCTGTTGAAAAAAGAGGTTGTTATTAACTGAGTGGTGCGTATTAAATAGTTATAAGAACGACTCTGATAGTGAGTTATTTTCATAAGCATATGAGTGAAAAGCATATGGGCGCAGCGAACAGGGTCATTCTCGATGGCGGCATGGGCCGCGAGTTGCAACGCGCCGGCGCACCGTTTCGCCAACCGGAGTGGTCGGCACTGGCGCTGAGTGAAGCGCCGCAGGCGGTCGAGGCGGTGCATGCCGCGTACATCAATAGCGGCGCCGACGTGATCACCAGCAACAGTTACGCGGTGGTGCCGTTTCACATTGGCGAAGCGCGATTTGCGGCTGAAGGCCAGGCGCTTGCGGCACTGGCGGGGGAGTTGGCACGGCGGGCGGTGCAGGCATCCGGCAAGTCAGTGCGTGTTGCCGGTTCGTTGCCGCCGCTGTTTGGTTCGTATCGTCCGGATCTGTTCGAAGCGGATCGCGTGAGCGAGCTGCTGACGCCGCTGGTCAATGGGCTGGCCCCGCACGTTGATCTATGGCTGGCGGAAACCCAGAGTTCGATTATCGAGGCGCGGGCCATTCACGCCGGGTTGCCGAAGGACGGCAAACCGTTCTGGCTGTCGTTCACCCTCAAGGATGAAGACACCGATGAAGTGCCGCGCCTGCGCTCCGGTGAGCCGGTAGCCGAAGCGGCTGCGCTGGCGGCTGAACTTGGCGTCGAAACCCTGCTGTTCAACTGCAGTCAGCCGGAAGTGATTGGCGCGGCCATCGACGCGGCGCGCGCAACCTTTGAGCGTCTCGGCGTCACGATCAACATCGGCGCGTATGCCAACGCGTTTCCTCCGCAACCGAAAGAAGCCACGGCCAACGACGGGCTCGACCCGTTGCGTGACGATCTCGATCCGCCGGGGTATCTGCACTGGGCGCTGGACTGGCAACAGCGCGGCGCCAGTCATCTGGGGGGTTGCTGCGGGATCGGCCCGGAGCACATTGCGGTGCTGGCGCAAGAACTGCGTCGTTAAGAAAGAACCCGCCAATTGTGGGAGCGAGCCTGCCCGCGAAAGCGGTCAGTCAGTCAATATTTCAGTGACTGACACAGCGCCTTCGCGAGCAGGCTCGCTCCCACAGGGGCTTTGTGACGATCAGCTACGGCACTCGGCCAAGCCTTTCACCTGGCCATCAGGCGTCTGGTTTTCATCGCTCAGCCAGCGCTCGAATCCCGCACCGATCGCCGGCCATTCCGCATCCAGAATCGAATACCACGCGGTGTCGCGGTTCTGCCCCTTGACCACCATGTGCTGGCGAAACACGCCTTCGAAACTGAAGCCCAGACGCTCGGCTGCGTATTTGGAGCGGGCGTTGCCGTTGTTGCACTTCCATTCCAGGCGCCGGTAACCCAGCTCGAACGAATACTTGGCCAGCAGGTACACCGCCTCGGTGCTTTTCGGCGAGCGCTGCATCGGCGCACCGAAAGTGACGTGGCCGATTTCGATGCGGCCCTGCGCCGGAACGATCGACATCAGGCTGAGGATGCCTTGGACCTGACCAGTCGCACGGTCGATGACGCTGAAGAAGTACGGGTCGCTGTTGGCCGCATGATTGTTCAGCCAGTCGTTGAACGCGCTGCGCTCGCGAAACGGACCGTAAGGCAAGTAATCCCAGAGCTTCGGATCGGCACCCGGCCCTTCGAGGGCGGCGTACAGTTGCTCGGCATGCCGCGCTGGGTCAAGTTTTTCCAGACGAATGAAACGGCCCTCGAGCAGGGTGGCGGAGGGGGCGGGGACGTCTTTCCAGTCAGCGAGTGAAGCGGTCATGTGCGCGTCTCCTTAAAGGGCTTTACGAAACTGGATGAATCCCGGACGTTCGGCAATGCGCTCGTAGAGCTGGATCGCCGTGGCGTTGGTTTCATGGGTCAGCCAGTGGACTTTGCAGCAACCATCAGCCTTGGCGGTAGCGTAGACATGCTCGATCAACAGCCGACCGACACCGGTGCCACGGGCTTCCGGCACCACCAGCAGATCCTGCAGATAGCAGGAATTTTCGATGCTCCAGTTCGAGCGATGATAGATGTAATGCACCATGCCCAGCGCTTTGCCTTCAGCCCAGGCGAGGGCGGCGTGGGTCGGTTCGTTCGGGTCGAGAAAACGCTGCCAAGTGCTTTGGGTGACAGCGTCCGGCAGTTCCGTGTTGTAGAAGCGCAGGTACGCCTGCCACAGCGGCAGCCAAGCGGCGTGGTCATTGGCGCTGACCGGGCGAATGTCGATCTGGGTCATGGGTAGATCCTTAGCGCATCAGGCTGGCAAGGGTTTGGTCGTTGGCGTCGGGGCTTGCGGCGAGGCCTTCGCGCACCCCGGCAATATCTTCGGCGCTGCGGTTCTGGCTGAGCTTGCGTTTGCCTTCGAGGCGGTCGATGGGAATGGCGAAACCGACGATGGCTTTGAGCATGGTGTCGATGTAATCGGCTGGCGCATCGTCCACCGACCACGGCTGGGCACGGCCTGCCTCGTGACGGTCGGTGAGGGTGCTGACGATGTCGAGCAAGCGGCCGCCATCGCTGAAGGTCTCGGCCTGACCGTAGGCGTGCACGGCGACGTAGTTCCAGGTCGGCACGACCTTGCCGTGCTCGGCTTTGCTCGGATAGAAGCCCGGGCTGACGTAGGCGTCCGGGCCGGCAAAGATCAGCATGGCCTCGGCGCCGTCACGCAGGTCTTTCCACTGCGGATTGGCCTTGGCCAGATGGCCGTAGAGCGTGCCGTATTCGCCCTGTTCGCGATGCAGCAGCACCGGCACGTGGCTGGCTTGCAGGCCGCTTTCGCCGTGGCTGACCAGAATGGCCAGGCGCGTGGCGAGGATCAGTTCGTGCAGTTGGGACAAGTCTTCGATGGCAAAGGCGCGTGGCGTGTACATGGACAGATTTTCCTTGGCGAATGCCTGCATCCTAGGCAGGCTATTGGTCCGTTGTAAGAGCCATTGCTGAGCCATTTCATAGGTCCATTCGCCATGCCTGATCTGCCACCCTTGTCGATGCCTTTCAATCCGGCCGGAATCGAGCTTGATCGCCGTCAGGGCCTGAGCCGCCAGCTCTATCAGGCGTTACGCCTGAGGGTGCTGGATGGACGTCTGGCCAGTGGCACGCGATTGCCGGCCAGCCGAGACCTGGCCTCGGCGTTGGGCATTTCCCGCAACAGCGTGGTGCGCGCCTACGATCAGTTGTATGCCGAGGGCTTTATCGAAGGGCGCGTGGGCGACGGCACTTACGTGGCGCAATTGGCTCAGGCATCCACGCCTGAGAAAAAACTATCCACAAATTCATCCACAGGCTTGTCAACAGGCTTACCCACAGCCTTATCCACAAATTGGCTGGATTTACCTGTGAATCCATCCAGCAAAGTTATCCACAGCGACGGATTTTCCCGCATTGAAAAGCATCATTTGCCGCGACCACCGAGCGGTCCGCCGCGTGCTTTTCGGGTGGGTGTGCCTGCATTCGATCTGTTTCCGTTCGAGGTCTGGGCCAAGCTCAACGCGGCTTTCTGGCGCAAACCGGATCTGCAGCAGCTGTGTTACGGCGATCCGGCCGGTGACGCGCGGCTGCGCGGCATGATTGCTGCCTATTTGCGCAGCTCGCGGGGCATGCAGTGCACGGCTGAGCAAATTGTGATCACCAGTGGCGCGCAGCAGGGCATCAGCCTTTGTGCACAGCTGCTGGTCGAGCCAGGGGACGGTGTGGCGATCGAGAATCCGGGCTATCGCGCCGCCGGACATGCCTTCGCTGTAGCGGGGGCGAAATTGCATGGGGTGGCGGTAGACAGCGACGGCATTGATTGCAGCGCCATGGCTCAGCTCAGTGATTGTCGGGTGGCTTACGTGACGCCGTCTCATCAGTACCCGACCGGCGTGGTGATGAGCCTGGCCCGGCGTCTGGAGCTGCTCGCCTGGGCCGAGCGTGTCGGCGGCTGGATCGTCGAGGATGATTACGACGGCGAGTACCGCTACACCGGCGCACCGCTGGCGCCGTTAGCGGCACTTGATCGTCAGGGGCGTGTGCTCTACGTCGGCACGTTTGGCAAGGTCGCTTTTCCGGCGTTGCGCCTGGGCTATCTGGTGCTGCCGCCCGCGCTGGTCGAGGCGTTCGCGCAACGCCGCGCCGTCGATGTGCGGCACTCGGAGGTCAGCACGCAAGCGGTGATGGCCGAATTCATGGCCGCCGGGCATTTCCAGCGGCATATCCGCCGCATGCGCCGGGCTGCGCTGAGCCGACGCAACTGCCTGCTCGAAGGCTGGCCGACGGTCGCCGGCGTCGGTCAACTGCCCGCCATGCCGGCCGGGCTGCACTTGACCGTCGCCGTGGACAGCATCGAGCGCGAGCAGCAATTGATCGCTCGGGCCGCTGAGGTCGATGTCGAAATCAACGGCCTGAGCAGCTACTGGCTCCCCGATTCGACTACGCCCATGGATAAGCGCGCCGGCCTGGTGTTGGGGTTCGCTGCTGTACCAGAGCCAGCAATCAAAGCGGCGCTGTCGCGTCTGCGGCAGGCTTGGCGAGATTGAAGAACAGCGTTTCGGCGCTGCGACTGGAAATTTCGCTGCGATGGATTTCAATCAGTCTCTGATTATCCACATCGGTTATTTCAGAGGTGCCTCCGAGGCGGTGCTGGGCAACTGTCTTCATGTGTCCACGCAAAAATGCGCCATCGGGCGCGTCGGCGCTGCTGTAATGGAAATGCGCATAGCAGAGGATTTTGTCGGTATGCGCATCGCGAATCTGATACTCGTCGAGGAAGTCATTCTTATGGCGCCTCAGGCGCCGTCGGGTCAGGGTTTTCGAAATGTTCACTTCGCCCTTGTCCTTGAGCCACTCGACCCCGGCGGCTGTTGGTAGTTGTTGCTTGACCAGACGGATTCGCGTGCTGGTGCCCTTTTCCTCCAGCGTCGTAGCCGCAGCGTCGAGCTTGTGGTTGAGCGTTTCGGACGGTTCATGCAGAGCTGCGGTGAGGTTACTCGCCGTCAACGCTTCATCGATGGCGGCACCGGCCTTGCGCAACAGGGCGGCGTGGTTGTGGTATTCCTCTTCGACTTCCACCGGAATGCGCGAGCCGCGTTTGAGGCGCGCCTCGATGCGCCGATGAAACGCCGCCAGCCCGTCGATCAAGGCCTGCCCTGCGCTGATGCTGTTGTTGAGGTTGGGCCGGGCTTTCGGCGACGGTGCCGGCCGTGCACTCTGTTCGACCCAGATACCTGGCGACTCCTCCTTGAATGTCGCGATGACTCTCGTCAGTGCTGTACTGACCTCGACCAGATCGGTGTCTTTGCCGTCGAGGCTTTTTTTCCGTTCGCCGACCAGGATGCCCTTATTGCGCGTCTTGATGATCTGCCGATTCGAAGATGACGCAGAAGGTCTCGACGGACCGGCTTGCGGCACCAGTAAATGCCGGTAGCGCAACAGATCGGCGAGTCGATTGTCGGCGCTTTCCTTGAATGCGGCCACGCGCGCCTGCAACTGCTTGAGTCGCTCCGTGTGTATGTGTTCGGAATATTCACTCGCCAGGTCATCGAATCGCTTGTCCACGGAAGCAAACTGTTCGCTCACCTGGCTCAGGGCGTCGATGCGGATGCGCAGATCACTGAGGCTTTCATCGGCGCTAAGGTCCCGTGAACTCTGAACGTTCAGTGCGGCATCTTCGAACAGACCGGCCAGCGCTTGTTGTGCCTCGACATGAGCGGTGGAATCGCCGGGCTTGATGCAGGTGTACTGGCCGAGACTGATCTGCAGAGTCTTCAGGTCATCCAGCGGGTAGGGCGCCAGGCTGATGTTGTATTTCTGCTTTATATCAAGGCCATCCGGTCCCAGCCTGGTGAGCTCCTCCATGCAGGCTTCAGCCGACTCCATTTTCTCGATAATGGTTTGAGTGACATCGTTCAACTGTTCAAACGCAGAGGTGGCGGCCTGCGATTCGCTGCGCAGTTCGTCGTCGAGTATCGCCTGCACCGCCAGTACCCGCTGCTGGTAATCCGAAGCGTTATTACTCAGCCACTCCTGTCCCAGAAACAACTGCATGTCCAACCGCTCCGGCATTACCGTGCGGTAGTTGGGAATCGACTGCTTGCAGTTGAGCTGCTTGATCAGCTTGATGTTTGCGGCATATTCGTTGTGCTGTGAATCGAGCGTGGCAAGGTACTGCGCAAGCGCTTGCTCGCGTGCCTGCGCAGGGGCATCGTGCAGGCTGTTGCGGTCTGCATCGAGACGGCTCCCTTTGCTCTCCATCGTCAAATCGAACGCAGTAATCTGCTCGGCCAATACGGCCACCTCCTTGTTTCTAATGCCTTGCGCGGCTTGGCGACCTTCCTCCAGTCCGCCGCCGCGCAAACGCAAGCGCAGATCGATTACCCACTGGCCGTTGGCGGTATAGGCCAGCCTGGGTCCGGCAGGTCGGGTGGGCTGACGCGTATCGACGATGTGCACATCGCCATGCGCGTTGCGCGCGACTTCGAACCAGCGTTCACCGACGCGGGCGTACCATTTGTCTGCGTGGGCGTAGAGGCCTCGCTGCGCACCCTCTCTGGTGGCAGCGCCAAGCCCTTTGGGCTTGGCGAGCTTGAACGTATCCAACAGCTTGGCGAGGGCCAACGGGGATCGTTTCAACGCCGTGATGCTGTCGATCGATGTGCCATGGGCTTCGGTCAATTGCGGGCCGGTGATGTCCGGCTGGCGCAGCGCTTTGACGATTCTGGCGGCAGGTTTGCTCGTCGCTGTGTCCTCTTCGAGCGTTGTGGCCACGGGCGTCGATGGCGCATCACCGATTGCCGCACGATGGGCGAGCACCATGCCCAGCGCCAGAAGGATATCGGCGATGGCCGTCCAGGCGACTTTCGCCGATTGCTCGTTGGCGCCGTCGGTGATTTCCTGCAGATCATCCATGATCTGCCAGATCCACGCCGCTGTACCTACGCTGCGGCCCAGAAACGGCAGTGCGGCATTGAGCATCACCCATCCACCCTGTTTCAGCGAGGCCCAGCGTGCTTCTGCATCGGAGACCGATTGCCGGTCGGCTTGAGTGACAAGCGCCTTGACGTTGCGTTCGTGCAGGGTGGCGAGGACATCGCTGGCGATCACCTGAGTGCCCAGCGCGACCGCGCCTGACATGTCCAGTGCTGTGGTCGGGTTGATCATCAGTTGCGGGATCGTCCACACCGACGGCAGCCTGGCGGTGAAGACGAACTGGCTGTAATTGAAGCGCACATCGTCCGGCAACCAGGCCAGTACCGAGTCGCGCAGATGTCGCGAATGCTGGATCGCAAAAAGCAGATTGGCCGGCCCCGGATATTGCAGCAGAGCTTTGTCGAACAGCGGTCGATACAGCACGCACGGCCCTTTGTCGGCATCGCGCGGGCCTATGACATACATGTTGTCGACAGTGTCTGCGGTGGAGCGGCTGCGATGGGCCACGAACGCCAATGGGCGAATGACGATTTCCTCACCATCGACGTAGCGTTCTGCGTCAGTCGTGGCCAATGCGGCAACCACGTATCGATAACCCGATTCGTCAATGCCGGCTCTGCCCTGGATCTTGTGCTGCAACGCCAGCAATGGCAGCTCGACGCGTAGCTGACTGGTATAGAGCCTTTCCAACCGTGACGCTTGCTCTGCGTCGTCTATCAGTACGGCCTTGAGATGCGCCGGGTAGGTCTTGCCGATGTCGACCGTGCTGACCAGTTTTTCCAGAAAAGTCGCGCTCAACCACTCGGGTACCGGGCTGCCATCCTTGTACCGCACAGTCTTGTTGCCCAAGGGCAGGCCAGCGAGGTTTTGCAGGGCGAGCTCGGTCAGCGTCCATGTCTGAGTCTGAGTATTTCCCGGCAACACAAACGTGCCCCAGACCACGAGACTGGTGATGGTGATTTCGATGTTGTCGATGTCCAGGTCTTTGGCGTCGGGCTGCTCCTTGAGAATCTGTTTGATCAGCGCTGCCCGAGTGAACGCCTGCAGGCTGGTGATTTCGTTCTGAAAGGATTTGCCGTTGTTCTCGTGCTGCAGCGTCGTCAGGTCCAGCAGGTGCCGGCTGTAACGTGTCTGATCGATGGGCAAGGCGTCGTTCAGCCAGTCTGGAAGCATCGGCTGTAAACGCTCGAAGTGCGCTTCGAGGCGCGGTGTCGGTTGTGCCGGTTTGCCGGCCGTGCCGGTATGCGGATAGACGCGTTTATCAGGGGAGTCCTGAAAAAAACTGATTTTGCCCAAGGCATCCGCTTCCAGGGAAATCAGGGTGCAGGCCTGCTGGTCGAAGAAATTTCCCTGCGGTTCGACCAGCCGCCACTTGAGATCTTCGCCAGAGGCGCTTGCGCCATATATCCGCAGCAGAGCTTCGCCGAGTTCCTCCAGTGAATCGAAACGCTGAAAGCCCTGAGTAATCGCGTGGGTGAGAATCAATGTACGGTCTGCGATGCTGCCGACCAACACTGCGGCGTCGAGCAGGGTCAAGTGGCTTTGCGTGTCGGCGTTCCCCCGATCGAGATCAATCAGATATGCCTTTGCCGAGTACGGGTCGGGGGCCAGGCGTTGTTGCGGGTCGGGCTGTTTGAAAATCGCCTGGGCCATGGCGATTTCATCGGCATCCCAGCCGACGCTGGCATCGACGTTCCACAGGTTGCGCAGTGCCTCGGACAATTGCTGCCAGCGCGGTTGCCCGGGATAGGTGAACTCGTCCCAGTAGTCGACGTGCTGCTCCTTGTAGGCGATGAACAGCAACGGTGCCAGTTCGTTGAGCAACAGGCCGATCGCATCGATCTTCACCGGCAGATGCGCAGGGGCGGGCACGCCGGGTTGCAGGGTCAGGTAATGCTCACCATCGAGGTACGTCACCGTGGTACCGGACAGGCCGAGCCGCACCAGGGCGTTGGTCAGCGATCCAGCCTGATACCCGTCGGGTATCACTCGACCATCCACAATGGTCCAGGTGGGTTGCACGACCATCGCCAGACGCGGGTCTATGTCGAGATTCGGATACAACGTCTTGAGGGCTTCGCGCAGCGTTTTTGATGCGACTTCTTGCAGCGAGGGGCCGGTAACCAGCTGAGTCACGATATCGACGGCACTGGCTTTGGGAATGGCGGTCATGTTGGTTTCCTGCTCTGTCGGGACGCCGCGAGGGCGGCGGAGCAGGGCAAGTTAAAAGGCGCGACAGCGACCCGTGCGGTAGATAAAGCTGCCAGGCAAAAAAAGACCCGCCTCGGCGGGTCTTCGGCAAACGAGCCGGTTTCAGGTCCCGGACTTGATTTTCGTCCAGGCTCGCGTGCGTGCACGCTCGGCATCCCGAGGCAGCGGCTGCAAGGTGTAGAGCGTACTCATTGCCGCATCGGTCGGGTACAGGTTCGGGTTGTTGCGAATGGCCGGATCGACCAGGCCGGTGGCATCCTTGTTCGGGTTCGGATAGCCGACAAAATCGCTGACCGGGGCAATCACCGCAGGTTGCAGCAGATAGTTGATGAAGGTGTAGGCGTCCTCGGTGTTCTTTGCGCCCTTGGGAATCGCGAGCATGTCGAACCAGATCGGCGCACCTTCCTTCGGCAGACGCATATCGACCACCACGCCGTTCTTCGCTTCCTTGGCGCGGTTGGCCGCCTGCGAGAAACTGCCGGAATAACCGACGGCCACGCAGATGTCACCGTTGGCGATGTCGGCCATGTATTTGGAGGAATGGAAGTACGTCACATAGGGGCGGATCTTCAGCAGCAGCGCTTCAGCCTTGGCGTAATCCGCCGGCTTCTTGCTGTTGGGGTCCAGACCCAGGTGTTGCAGGGCCAGCGGCAGAATCTCCGACGGCGAGTCGAGCAGGGCGACGCCGCACTGCTTGAGCTTGCTGATGTTCTCTTCGTTGAAGATCAGGTCCCAACTGTCCACGGGCGCATTGTCGCCCAGCGCTGCCTTGATCCTGGCCGGGTTGAAACCAATCAGGATGGTGCCGTACATGTACGGCACGGCGAACTTGTTCCCCGGATCATTGGCCTCGATCAGCTTCATCAGTTTCGGATCAAGGTGATTCCAGTTCGGCAGTTTGCTGCGATCCAGCGGCTGGAACACCCCGGCCTCGATCTGCTTGGCGAGGAACACGTTGGACGGCACCACCACGTCATAACCGGAATTGCCGGTGAGCAGCTTGGCTTCGAGTGCTTCGTTGGTGTCGAAGATGTCGTAGATCAGTTTGGTCTGGCTGTTCTGTGCCTTGAAGTCGTCCAGCGCCTTGGGCGTGATGTAGTCGAACCAGTTATAGACGCGCAGCGTGCGTTCTTCGGCGTGGGCGCCAGCGTTGAGCAGAGCCGCGCACAGCGCCGAGGCGATCAGTCGCTTTTTCATTGTTCGAAACCTTCCAGCACGTTCACTGCGTTGATGCCGATTTCTTCCACCGCGTAGCCACCTTCCATGACGAACAGGGTCGGCTTGCCGAGGGCGGCGATGCGCTTGCCCATGGCCAGATAATCCGGGCTGTCGAGTTTGAACTGCGAGATCGGGTCGTCCTTGAACGTGTCGACGCCGAGGGAGACAACGATGATGTCCGCGCCATAGCGATCGATCTCGTCGCAGGCCTGATCCAGCGCCGCGCTCCACACATCCCAGCCGGAACCGGCCGGCAGTGGATAGTTGAAATTGAAACCTTCACCGGCGCCTTCGCCGCGCTCGTCGTCGTAGCCGAGGAAGAACGGAAACTCCGCTTCCGGGTGGCCGTGGATCGAAGTGAACAGGACGTCGCTGCGTTCGTAGAAAATCGACTGAGTGCCGTTGCCATGGTGGTAGTCGACGTCAAGGATCGCAACTTTCTTGTGGCCCTGATCGAGAAAGGCTTGAGCGGCGATGGCGGCGTTGTTGAGGTAGCAATAACCGCCCATCAAGTCGCTGGCGGCGTGATGTCCCGGCGGACGGCAGAGGGCGAAGGCCGCGCGTGCGCCACGCTGGATTTCTTCTTGTGCGGTCAGGGCCACTTGCGCTGCGCTGTAGGCCGCTTGCCAGGTGCCGGCGGTAATCGGCGCGCCGCCGTCGAAGCTGTAATAACCGAGCTGGCCGTGCAGGCTGGTCGGTTTGATCGCACGCAGCGTGCGCGCCGGCCAGGTGTAGGGCAGCAGGTCGCCGTCAGTGTTGAACTCGGTCCAGCGTTGCCATGCACCTTTGAAAAATTCCAGATAGTCACGGCTGTGAATGCGCGCGATCGGCTCCAGGCCGAAATCCTTCGGCGCTTCGACCGCCCCGAGATTTTGCTTCTGCACGCGTTGCAGCACATGGTCGGCACGCGACGGCATCTCGAAGCACGGCTTGAGCTGGCCATCGATGAGTTCGCAGCGGCCGTGGTGCAAGTGGTGATCGTCTGAGTAGATCGTCAGCATTTGTTGTTCTCCGCAAGGCTGATTCGGTGGTCTTCAGTGTTGCGGCGCAAGTTGAATCGGAGAACGTCGGGAGCGGCCAAAAGGGGATCGATATGGCCAAAACCTCTGACCGCAATTCGCCCCTTGTTCATGCAGGCTCATGCCTGGAGCAGACATCAATGCGGTCGGAACTGACTCGGCGCCACGCCGCTCCAGCGCACAAACGCATGGCGGAAACTCGCGGTCTCGCTGAAGCCCAGCGTCTCGGCGATCCGATAGATCGGCAGCTGATCCTCACACAACATCTGCTTGGCCCGTTCGAAGCGCAGTTCATCGAGCAGTTCCTGATAGCTGCTGCCCATGTCTTTCAAATGCCGGCGCAGGGTGCGCGGTGAGCACTTCATCTGCTGCGCCAACCCCTCCAGGCCCGGCGCGGCATTCAATTGCGCGCTGAGCAACTGCCGAATCCGCCCCAGCCAGGCCTGGCGTCCGGTGAACTCCAGATTCTGCTTGCGGCAACGTTCGGCCATGGCCTGATGGGTGATCGCGTCGGCCAGCGGCAGCGGCTGATCGAGCCAATGGCGGTCGAAGGCGAAGGCGTTGTCCTTGGCTGAAAAGTGCAGCGGCGAGTCGAAGGGTTCGGCGTAGCTGTCGCGGTAGTCCGGCGCTGCATGTTCGAAGCGCGTGGCCCGCAGCGGCAGGGAATGGCCGAGCAAGTCGTCGCAGATGACTTTCAGGGACACCAGACAGAATTCGGCATTGAACACCGCCATCGCCGCGCTTTCACGGTAATCAGCAGCGACGAACCAGACCTGCTCGCCATCGTCTTCCAGGCTCAGTTCGAACAGCGTGCCCAGCAGCGCCGGATAACGGATCGCCAGCCGCAAAGCGTCACCGAAGGTGGCACAGGTCAGCAGGGCGTAACCGAGCATGCCGTAACAGGACACGTGCATGCGCCGACCCAACTCAAGACCAATGTCACGTTTGAGCGCGACCGCGTTGGTGCAGACCTGCATCTCTTGATGGGTGGTGATGCGCGTATCGGCACGCTGCAGATCGGCCGCCACGATGCCGCTGCCAGCCAGCAGCGCCTCACTCGACAGGCCTTCGGCCTTGAACGTGTTGAGGATCAGCGAGACCGCGTTGAGGGTGGTGAGGTGGGAGTGGAGCATGGGATCTTCCAGCCTGGAGGTGGCTGGGACGCAGCAAGTTGCATGCCGCAGGCCCTCACCCCAGCCCTCTCCCAGAGGGAGAGGGGGCCGAACGGGGGATATTGCAGAAATACACCGACGTGAGACACCGCCGCCGAATCCATAATCGACACTGTTTATCAGGTCGGTGTATAGCGCAAGACACTACGATCAGTTCCCTCTCCCTCTGGGAGAGGGTTAGGGTGAGGGGCAATCCAGCGCCGTGCTCAGATCAACTCACCACACAAATCCAGTTCGATCAATCGTCGCACTTCCGCCGTTTCCAGCCCGGCCCCCAGCAAGCCATGCAACTTGCCGAACGCCGCCTCGCGCGTCATGCCGCCACCGGACAACACGCCGACCCCACGCAAGCGGCTGCCGGCCTCGTAGATATCCAGCTCGACCCCACCTTCATGGCATTGCGTCACTGCAACCACCACCACGCCGTTATCCCGTGCGCGGCCAAGGCTGGCGAGGAACTCAGGGTTATCGCTCGGACCGGTCCCACTGCCGTAGCATTCCAGCACCAGACCTTGAATGCCGCTGTCGAGCAGGCCGTCGAGAACCTCGGCACTGATCCCGGGAAACAGCGGCAACACCGCCACTTTCGCCAGTTGCTTCGGCTGGTTGTAGTTCAGCGCGACTGGGATCGACGGCGCCTTCACACCACCGCCCTGACGCTCCAGGCGTTTGAACGGATGGCGGCCGAAGCTGCGCACTTTCGCGCAGCGGGTCGGCGCCAGCAGTTCGCCGTGGAAGTACAGGTGCACGCCCGGCGCCAGACCCTGGCCGAGGGCGACCAGCGCGCCGCCGAGGTTTTCCCAGGCATCGCTGTCGGTCACGCCCGCCGGCAACATCGAGCCGGTGAAACACACGCGGGCATGCAGGCCGAGCAACTGAAAACTCATCGCCGCCGCGCTGTACGCCAGGGTGTCGGTGCCGTGCAGGATCAGCACGCTGTCGCAGCCTTGCACGTCCACGGCATCGACCACCGCTTCGCGCAGTTGCTGCCAGTAGGCCGGGGTCATGTTGGCGCTGTCGATCAGCGGCGACATTTCCCGAAACTGCCACTGCGGCACTACCAGCTCAGGCTGGCTGTGCAGGTAGTCGCGCATCCGCGCTCCGAAACCGGACGCCGGGGCCAGACCGTTGGCGCTGGCCTGCATGCCGATGGTGCCACCGGTGTAGAGCACCATGACGTGTTGAGCGGCGGGATAGGTCGACGAACTCATAGGATTCTCCGAAACGATGAGGGCCTTGCAGGAGCGAGCAGGCTCGCTCCTGCAGGTTATTGCATCACAATAACTGACGGGCGCGGGGGATGCGCCCGTCATTCACCTGTCAGCGTTGCGCTGCAGGTACGCCTTGCGGCGAAGTTTCAGTCTGGCCCGCTGCTGCTGGCGGGTTGACCGGCCAGGCGTTGCGATCCAGATCCAGATCGGCGAATTTGCTCGAATCAAACACTGGCTGTTTGACGCCGGCGCGACGCTGCTCATCGTAGTCGCGCATCACGCGCAGGCCGACCTTGAACAGCATGGCCAGGGCCACGAGGTTGACGAAGGCCAGACAGGTCATAGTGATGTCGGCGAAGGCGAACACCGTCGTCAGGTCCTGCATCGAACCCCACACCACCAGCGCCAGCACCAGGCCGCGGAACAGCATCAGCAGGGCGCGGTTGCGGCTGAGGAACTGCAAGCTGTTCTCGCCCAGGTAGTAGTTGTAGAGGATGCAGGTGAAGACGAACAGTGACAGCGCGACGCTGACGAACATGCGACCCCAGTCACCGACCACGGCCGCCAGCGAGTTCTGGGTCAGGACGATGCCGTCACCTTCGAAGCCCGGGGTGTAGAAGCCCGACAGCAGGATCAGCAGCGCGGTGCAGGTGCAGATCACGAAGGTGTCGAGGAACACGCTGAAAGCCTGGACCACGCCCTGCGCGCCCGGATGCTTGACGGCGGCCACAGCGGCGACATTCGGCGCACTGCCCAGGCCCGCTTCGTTGGCGAACACGCCACGCTTCACGCCCATGACAATGGCGCTGCCGAGCAGACCCGCAAACGCCGGGTCGAGGCCGAAGGCGCTCTTGAAGATGGTTTCCAGCATGGCCGGTACGTGTTCGATCTGGGTGCCGATCACGTACAGGGTCACGCCGATATAGGCCAGGGTTTTGATCGGTACCAGCAGGTCGGAGACCGAAGCGATGCGCTTGATCCCGCCGATAAAGGTGATGGCCAGCAGCACCGCGAGGACGATCCCGGTGTGTTGCGGGTTGAAGTCAAAGGCGTTCTGCAGCGAGTGGGTCACCGTGTAGGACTGCAGGCCGATGAAGGCGAAGCCGTAGGTGACCAGCAGCAGAACGGAGAACACTATCGCCATGCCCTTGAGCTTGAGCCCGTGCTGGATGTAATACGCCGGGCCACCACGGTACAGGCCGTCGCCATCGGCGCGCTTGTAGACCTGGGCCAGGGTGCACTCGAAGAAGCTGCTGGACATACCGACCAGTGCGGTCACCCACATCCAGAACACCGCACCCGGACCACCGAGGGTCACGGCGATGCCGACACCGGCAATGTTGCCTGCACCGACGCGGCCGGCGAGGCTGAGCATCAAGGCCTGAAACGAGCTGAGCTGTCCGGCGCTGCCTTTGAGGCTGTCGCGGAACACCGCGAACATGTGGAAGAAGTGACGCAGTTGAACGAAACGCGAGCGAATCGTGAAGTAGCTACCGAGCCCGACAATGAGCACGATCAGTACTTTCCCTGAGAGGAAGTCGTTGATGACTTCGAGCATGGATTTATCCTCGCTGTTTTTTGTGGGTGCAAATGCTGGATCGGAGAAACATCGTGTTACACCGGTCTGCGCGCGGCACGACGGGTGAGGCGAAGGTTTCGTCCCGGATCCATATCGCGGGTTTTGTTATTAGTTCGGGTTTCGCATGGGTTATGGCCTCGTTACCGACGACCGCTCACGCGAAGAGGGGCGGCACTATACCGATCAGTGGCGCGCCCGTCTGCACGGTAGTGGTGCAAGCGACGAAACGAAGCTTTGAAACACTTGGTGTTTGTGGCGAGGGGATTTATCCCCGTTCGGCTGCGAAGCAGTCGTAAACCATTGCACGCGGTGTTTCTGGTACATCCTTATTGTTGGTA
>NZ_WBRZ01000079.1:0-20841 GCF_008923895.1 Pseudomonas sp. GXM4 | reverse complement strand
TGCGGCGTGCACCCAACCTGTGTGAGCTGGCTTGCCAGCGATGACGACGGCACTCACAACCCTTCATCCGGCACAAACAAAAACGGCAGCCCCACCGGGCTGCCGCTTGTTGTTTACCGCTGAACTTACGCCAGGTTGGAAAGCATTTCCTTGGCCTCGCCCCGCTGCTTCTCGTCACCCTCGGTCAACACTTCGTTGAGGATGTCACGGGCACCGTCGGCGTCGCCCATGTCGATGTAGGCCTGGGCCAGATCGAGTTTGGTCGCTGCTTCGTCGGTGCCGGCGAGGAAGTCGAAATCGTCTTCGCCCAGATCGTCACCCATCGCCGCGTCCGCTTCGGTGAAGCTCGGCTCGGCCATGCTTTGCGACAGGCGATCCAGCTCGGCATTGACGTCGTCCAGCTCGGCCGAGAAGGCATCCGGCTCAGCAGCCGGGTTGCTGTCCATTTCGTCCGCCAGCGACAGGTCGAAATCAGCTGGCAGCTCCAGATCGTCCTGCGGCACGTCAGCGACAACCGGCGTCTCGACCGGCGGCAAGTCCTTCACGCCGTCGTCCAGATCCAGCAGGAAGTCATCTTCAGCCAACGTGGCCGGCGATGGTTCGGCGCCGAGATCCATGTCCAGATCGAAGTCCGACAGATCGTCGAGATTGTCTTTCATCTCGGTCTGCTCTTGCAGCACCGAAGCGAAGCTCAGATCGTCTTCGGCCGGAAACGCGTCGAGCTCGACCGGCGCTTCTGGCTCGGCCACTGGTGCAGGATCGACCGGGGTGATGTTGTCGAGATCGTCCAGGCTCAAATCGAACGCAGTGTCGAGATCGTCACTGGCAGCCTCAGGTGATTGCGGCTCGTCCTGCAACAGTTCCTTGACGTACTGCGCGTCCAGCTCGGCAGCGACGGCGGCAGCCGCCAGTCCACCGGCAGCAACCACGGCCATGGCCGGGAAGCGGCTTTTCAGTGCTTCGACCTTGGCGAAGTTATCGCCATTAGCCACCAGTTGACGCTCCTGCGCGACGAACGCATCGCGGTCGCCCTGCTGGCCGTAGACTTCCATCAGTTTCAGGCGCAGATCGCTGCGTTCCGGCTCAAGGCTGACGCCCTCTTCCAGCAGCGCGGCGGCTTGATTGAGACGACCGGCATTGATGTGCGATTGCGCTTTGTCGAGCACGTCATCCGATCGCTCGCCGGCCGGGGCCACCAGTGGTGCGGCAATCGGCGCAGCCATCACCACCGGAGTGACGACCGGTGCAGGGGCTGGCGCAGGTGCCGGAGCTGGCGTATTGAGCTTGACGCTGGCTGCCGGGGTTTCCAGACCAGAGAAGCTGCTTTCCGGCAGATCCTGCTCAGCGGAGAACTCTTGCTCTTCAGCCAGAGCGCGGGCCATGCGCAGGTGCTTTTCGGCTTCCTGCTGCGCTTTGCGACGACGCGCCAACAGCAACAGCAGAAGCAGCAGAACCACCGCACCGCCGCCGATCAGGCCGAGCAGAATCGGATTGGTCAGCAGTTCATTGAAGGCTTTGTCGTCATCGGCGGCAGCAGGTGTGGTTTCGACCACCGGCTCGACGACTGGCTCAACCGGGGTTTCCGCTGGGGGCGCGATGGCCGACTCTGGAGTCGGTGAAGCCGCTGCGGCGTCGGCCGGGGTGGCTGGCGGTGTTGCGGCCAGTTCGGCAGTAATCGCCGGCACCGGCGGCACAGCAGCAGTGGCGCCAGGCGCAGCGCCGGCGCCGTCGGCCTGCATCTTCGCCAGTTGATTGTTCTTCAGCTCGATCAGCTTTTGCAGCTTGTCCAACTGGCTCTGCAGATCAGCCATGCGGCTTTTCAGTTCCTCGTTGTCACGACGGGTCGTGTCGAGGTTTTCCTGAGTGATTGCCAGTTTGTTGCTCAGCGCCTTGGCGTCGCCGGCCGGGCCTTTCGCACCGGGCTTGGCGCTTTCCGCCGAGACCAAGCTCAGATTGTCCTGGGTGTTGGCCGCTGCACCGGTATTGCCACGGCCACGATTGGTCGCATCCAACTGCTGCTGACCGGTGCCAGGCTTGGCCGCGTAACGACGGCCCTGACGCCAGGCTTCGTTCTGCGCCGCCACTTCAGCGATGGCTGCCGACTGCGGCAGCGCCGTGCTTTGTACCGGATCGGGCAGACGCAGCACCTGGCCGGTTTTCAGACGGTTGATGTTGCCGTCGATAAAGGCATTCGGATTGAGCGCCTGAATCGCCAGCATGGTCTGCTGCACCGAGCCGCCGTTGCGCGCCTTCGCGGCGATTTCCCACAGGGTGTCGCGCGGCGTGGTGGTGTATTGATTGCGATGGGTGGCGCCAGTGGTGGGCGCAGTGATGGTCTGCGACGGCGCCGGTTGCGCGGCGGCGTCTGCGGTCTGCGGCGAGAACTTCGACGGATCGAGCAGCACGCTGTAATCACGCAGCAGGCGGCCATTGGGCCACATCACCTGCACGAGGAACTTCACCATCGGTTCCGACAGCGGTTGGCTCGAGGTCACGCGCAACACGCTTTTGCCGCTGGCGTTGAGTACCGGGGTGAACGTCAGGTCATTGAGAAAGGCCTGACGATCAACGCCAGCCTTGGCGAAATCTTCAGGGGAAGCCAGGCTCGGCACCACCTCGGCGGCGGTGAGATCCTTGACGTCGAGCAGCTCGATTTCAGCCACCAACGGCTGGTTCAGGGTCGACTTCAGGGTCAGCTCCCCGAGCCCGAGGGCATGCGCCATACCGGAGGACAGCGCCGAGGCGGCCGCTATTGCTAACACCAGTTTGCGAACTTGAACCATAGCCTCATCCTTTGTTTGAACGTTCCTCGGCCAGCGAGAAGCTTTTGAATACCGCTGCCGTAAGGCATTGCGCGCGACGACGGGGGTCGCCGCGCGCGATCATTTCGGTGCTGCCCCGGAAAGTCCCGGAGGGTGACTCGTCATCGACGCGCTTCGGGCAAGCATAGCGCTCACCTAGAATCAGTCGACAAATTGTTGCCAAGTATCTTTTACAGCAGGTCTTTTATCAACAACTCAGCCAGTTGCACGGCGTTGAGCGCCGCGCCTTTGCGTACGTTATCTGACGTCAGCCAAAGATTTAGTTCCGCCGGGTCGTCGACGCCACTGCGCACGCGGCCGACATAGACCACGTCCTGCCCCACCGCATCGCCGACCGCGGTCGGATAATCGCCGGCCTCGACCAGCTCGATGCCCGGTGCAGCCTCGAGCGCGGCGTTGACTTTTTCCAGGTCAACAGCGCTGCCTGACTGCAAGGTCACGCTAAAGCTATCGCCAAAAAACACCGGGGCTTGAACGCAAGTGGCAGAAATCTTCAATAAAGGTTTTGCCAGCACCTGGCGCAGCTCGCGTACCAGACGTTTTTCCAGCAGCGTGTGACCCTGAGCATCAGGCGTACCAACTTGTGCCAGCAGGTTGAACGCCATCTGCCGGTCGAAGAACGTCGGTTCCAGCGGACGCATGTTGAGCAGCTCGGCGGTCTGCCGCGCGAGCTCGGTGACCGCTTCGCGACCTTGCGCAGAAACGGCCAGGTTGGCGGTGACGTTGATGTATTGCAGATCGAGCAGATCGAGCAACGGCGCCAGCACCACGGCAAGCGTAGTGGCCGACGGGCTTGGGCTGCTGACCTGGAACGGGCTTTTCAGACTGGCGAGAATATCGGCATTGGCTTCGGGCACCACTTGTGGCGCCTGATCGGCAGGCAAGGCGCCAGACAGGTCGATCAACGAGCAACCGGCAGCATGGGCGCGAGCGGCGTAGCTCAGCGACACCGCAGCGCCAGCGGCGAAGAACACCAGTCTGACCTTGCTGAAATCGAACTCGTCGACCTCGCGCACGCGGACGTTTTTGTTGCGGAACAGCACCGAGCTGCCGGCCGATTCGCTGCTGGCCAGCAGGTGTAGATTGCCGACCGGGAAGTCGCGCTCTTCGAGAATCTGTACGAGGGTTTCGCCGACAGTACCGGTGGCGCCGATAACGGCGATATCGAAAGTCTGGGTCATGGAGCTACCTCTGGCAAAACGGGGGGAGCGGCACTTTACCGGGTGGGTGGCGCACAGGCAATTTCTGCCCGTACCGATCGTTCCCACGCTCTGCGTGGGAATGTCTCAACGGACGCTCCGCGTTCTGCTTTGGAAGGGACGCAGAGCGTCCCGGGATGCATTCCCACGCGGAGCATGGGAACGATCATTGCGCCTAAAAAAACCCGCACCTCTCACAAGGCACGGGCTCTTTCATTGCTTCAAGCGATCAACGCTCCAGCAGGATCCGCAGCATGCGGCGCAGCGGTTCGGCCGCGCCCCACAGCAGTTGGTCGCCGACGGTAAAGGCGCCGACGAATTGCGAACCCATGTTCAGCTTGCGCAGACGACCGACCGGTACATTCAGGGTGCCGGTGACCTTGGTCGGGCTCAGCTCCTGCATGCTGATCTCGCGATTGTTCGGCACCAGCTTGACCCAAGGGTTGTGCTGGCTGATCAGCCCTTCGATATCGGCGATCGGTACGTCTTTGTTCAGCTTGATGGTCAGCGCCTGGCTGTGGCAGCGCATGGCGCCGATGCGCACGCAGATGCCGTCGACCGGGATCGGGCTCTTGAAGCGACCGAGAATCTTGTTGGTCTCGGCCTGGGCCTTCCACTCTTCGCGGCTCTGGCCGTTCGGCAGTTCCTTGTCGATCCACGGGATCAGGCTGCCGGCCAGCGGTACACCGAAGTTTTCGGTCGGGTACGCGTCGCTGCGCATGGCTTCGGCCACGCGACGGTCGATGTCGAGGATCGCGCTGGCCGGGTCGGCCAGTTGATCGGCGACAGCGGCGTGCGTCGCGCCCATCTGCTTGATCAGTTCACGCATGTTCTGCGCGCCGGCACCGGAGGCCGCCTGATAGGTCATGGCGCTCATCCATTCGACCAGACCGGCCTCGAACAGACCGCCCAGACCCATCAGCATCAGGCTGACGGTGCAGTTGCCGCCGATGTAGTTCTTGGTGCCCGCGTCCAGTTGCTGGTCGATGACCTTGCGGTTGACCGGGTCGAGAATGATCACCCCGTCATCGTTCATGCGCAGGCTCGACGCCGCGTCGATCCAGTAACCCTGCCAGCCGGCTTCACGCAGCTTCGGGAATACTTCGCTGGTGTAGTCGCCGCCCTGGCAGGTCAGGATCACGTCGAGGGTCTTCAGCTCGTCAATGCTGTAAGCGTCCTTGAGCGGAGCAATGTCCTTGCCCACGGACGGGCCTTGGCCACCGACATTGGACGTGGTGAAAAACACCGGCTCGATAAGATCGAAATCCTGCTCTTCCAGCATCCGCTGCATGAGCACGGAACCGACCATCCCGCGCCAACCGATCAGACCTACACGTTTCATCGCAACTACACCTTCTTGAAAAGTGGGCCGCTGCTTTGTATTGAATTTCGCAGCGGGCCCGAGAGATTACAGATTCCGCAGCGCGGCGACTACTGCGTCGCCCATTTCCTGCGTACCGACTTTGGTACAACCGGCCGAGTGGATGTCGCCGGTGCGCAAGCCCTGATCGAGCACGACGCTGACGGCTTTTTCGATGGCATCGGCAGCGTCGTGCAGATTGAAGCTGTAACGCAGCATCATCGACACCGACAGGATCGTCGCCAGCGGGTTGGCAATGCCTTTACCGGTAATGTCCGGCGCCGAACCGTGGCACGGCTCGTACATGCCCTTGTTGTTGGAGTCCAGCGAGGCCGACGGCAGCATGCCGATCGAACCGGTGAGCATCGACGCTTCGTCGGAGAGGATGTCGCCGAACATGTTGTCGGTGACGATCACGTCGAACTGCTTGGGTGCGCGCACCAACTGCATGGCGGCGTTGTCGACGTACATGTGGCTCAGTTCGACTTCCGGGTAATCCTTGGCCACCTGCTCGACCACTTCACGCCACAACTGGCTGGATGCCAGCACGTTGGCCTTGTCCACCGAGCAGAGCTTCTTGCCACGCACCATGGCCATGTCGAAACCGACACGGGCGATGCGGCGAATTTCGCTTTCGCTGTACGGCAGGGTGTCGTAGGACTGACGCTCGCCATTGTCCAGCGTACGGGTGCCACGCGGCGCGCCGAAGTAAATGCCGCCGGTCAGCTCACGGACGATGAGGATGTCCAGACCGGCAACGATTTCCGGCTTCAGGCTCGACGCGTCGGCCAGTTGCGGATAGAGGATCGCCGGGCGCAGGTTGCCGAACAGGCCCAGTTGCGCACGGATTTTCAGCAGACCGCGTTCAGGGCGGATGTCACGCTCGATGGTGTCCCATTTCGGCCCACCGACAGCGCCCAGCAGCACGGCGTCGGCAGCCCGTGCACGATCAAGGGTTTCGTCGGCCAGCGGCACGCCGTGCTTGTCGATGGCCGCGCCACCGATCACGTCGTGGCTCAGCTCGAAGCCCAGGCTGTACTTGTCATTGGCCAATTCCAGCACCTTGACCGCTTCGGCCATGATTTCCGGACCGATACCATCACCCGGGAGAATCAGAATCTGCTTGCTCATGCTTTCCTCGTGTCTTCAAGCGGTGCGCCACTGAACGGCGCGCCGGGAAAAATTCCTATCGCTCGGCCATCAGTACGATCACATCGGTACTGAACGAGCCGTCGGCATCTATCTCAAAATACTCACGCACTTCGTTGCCCATCGACTGCTGCAACTGGCGGATCGCCGCGCGCATCACGTCAGGTGTGCGCATGCGCTCGACCCAACTGCTGCACTCCAGACGCAGGCGCTGACGGGTAGTACTGCGCACATGCAGACCGGCCTCGCTGACCTGGCGCAGCCACTCAGCGGCGGAGTAGTCGCGGACATGGCTGGTGTCGCGCAGCACTTCAACGCTTTGCAGGTAAGTGTCGAACAACGCACTGCCCGGTGACAACACATCAACGAACGCTGCCACCCCGCCCGGATTCAGCACCCGACGCACTTCGCGCAGGGCCAGACCGAGGTCGCTCCAGTGATGCGCCGAGTACCGGCTAAACACAAAATCGAACTCGCCATCGACGAACGGCAAGCGCTCGGCAGCGCCGTTGACGGTAATGATGTTGCTCAAGCCGCGATCGACGGCAGCGCCGGCAACCACATCAAGCATTTGCTGCGACAAGTCGTAAGCCACCACTTCCCTGACCAGCGGCGCGACATGGAAACTGACGTGACCGGCGCCACAGCCCAGATCCAGCACCCGCGCTCTACCCTGCCCGGCCAGTTCAGCCTGGAGCAGCGCGAACTCGCTGCCTTGGGCGTGAACCGCGCTGCTCAGGTAAGCGGCGGCCTGTTCGCCGAATTGCTTCTGGACGACCTGGGTGTGCTGGGCGGTGCTGGTCATGGATCACATCCTGTAAGCAGTATTATTTGAAATACATTCCCTGTGGGAGCGAGCCTGCTCGCGAAGAGGCCCGCCCTGACTACATCAATCCCGAATCAAGCGTCGCGAAACAACCACGGCTGACTAACCCGATGCTTGGCTTCGAACGTCGCAATCGCATCGCCGTCCTGCAAGGTCAGGCCGATATCGTCAAGACCATTGAGCAGGCAGTGCTTGCGGAACGCATCGATCTCGAAGCTGTAGACCTTGCCATCCGGGCGGGTCACGGTCTGCGCTTGCAGGTCGATCTGCAATTGATAACCCGGCTCGGCTTCAACCTGCTTAAACAGTTCATCAACTTCTGCATCGCTGAGGATGATCGGCAGCAGGCCGTTCTTGAAACTGTTGTTGAAGAAGATGTCGGCGTAACTCGGCGCGATGATGCTGCGGAAACCGTACTCTTCCAGCGCCCACGGCGCGTGTTCACGGCTCGAGCCGCAGCCGAAGTTCTCGCGGGCGAGCAATACGCTGGCACCCTGATAACGCTCGGCGTTGAGGACGAAATCCTTGTTCAACGGGCGCTTGGAGTTGTCCTGGTACGGCTGGCCGACATCCAGATAACGCCACTCATCGAACAGGTTCGGACCGAAACCGGTGCGCTTGATCGACTTCAAGAACTGCTTGGGAATGATCTGATCAGTGTCGACGTTGGCACGATCCAGAGGCGCAACAAGACCAGTGTGCTGAGTAAATGCCTTCATCTTTACTGTGCTCCTTGGATCAATTCACGAACGTCAATGAAACGGCCGTTCACTGCTGCCGCCGCCGCCATGGCCGGGCTGACCAGGTGGGTACGGCCACCGGCGCCCTGACGGCCTTCGAAATTACGGTTGGACGTCGACGCGCAATGCTCGCCGGACTCCAAACGGTCCGGGTTCATCGCCAGGCACATCGAGCAGCCCGGCTCACGCCATTCGAAACCGGCCTCCAGGAAAATCTTGTCGAGCCCTTCGGCTTCGGCCTGCGCCTTGACCAGACCCGAGCCCGGCACGACGATCGCCTGCTTGATGGTCGAGGCGACCTTGCGGCCCTTGGCGATCACCGCAGCGGCGCGCAAGTCTTCGATGCGCGAGTTGGTGCAGGAACCGATGAACACGCGATCGAGCTGAATGTCGGTAATCGCCTGATTGGCGGTCAAACCCATGTATTTCAAGGCGCGGACGATCGAGTCGCGCTTGACCAGATCCATTTCCTTGGCCGGGTCCGGCACGTTCTGATCAACAGCCAAAACCATCTCAGGCGAAGTGCCCCAGCTGACTTGCGGCTTGATTTGCGCGGCGTCGAGCTCGACCACGGTGTCGAATTTGGCATCGGCATCGGAAACCAGGTCTTTCCAGGCTTCGACGGCCATGCCCCACTGCTCGCCTTTCGGCGCGAATGGACGACCTTTGACGTAGTCGATGGTCTTCTGATCCGCCGCCACCAGGCCGACGCGGGCGCCGGCTTCGATAGACATGTTGCAGATGGTCATGCGGCCTTCAACGGACAGATCGCGGATCGCGCTGCCAGCAAATTCGATGGCATGGCCGTTACCGCCGGCGGTGCCGATCTTGCCGATCACCGCAAGGACGATGTCCTTGGCGGTCACGCCGAACGGCAATTGGCCTTCGACGCGCACCAGCATGTTTTTCATTTTCTTGGCCACCAGGCACTGCGTGGCGAGCACGTGCTCGACCTCGGATGTGCCGATGCCGTGGGCCAACGCACCGAATGCGCCGTGGGTCGAGGTGTGCGAGTCACCGCAGACCACGGTCATGCCCGGCAAGGTCGCGCCCTGCTCCGGACTGATGACGTGAACGATGCCCTGACGCACGTCGTTCATCTTGAACTCGACGATGCCGTATTCATCGCAGTTGTCGTCGAGGGTCTGCACCTGCAAACGCGAAACCTGATCGGCAATGGCTTCGATGCCGCCCTTACGCTCAGGGGTGGTCGGTACGTTGTGATCCGGGGTCGCAATGTTGGCATCGATGCGCCAAGGCTTGCGCCCGGCCAGACGCAGGCCTTCGAAAGCTTGCGGCGAAGTCACTTCGTGGATGATGTGACGATCGATGTAGATCAGCGCCGAGCCATCGTCGCGCTGCTTGACCAAATGCGAATCCCAGAGCTTGTCGTAGAGCGTTTTGCCGGCCATCAGACGGTTCCTCATCAGCTTGTTTCTATGCCCTGGGCTTATCAATAACCCTTTGGCTTGTGAGGCCGATCCTATGGGGTTAGATTAAATAACTCAAATTCATATTTTTTATGCTTTGGATAACCAACTGGAATGCGACATGGACTTGGCTAACCTCAACGCTTTTATTGCCATCGCCGAGACCGGCAGCTTCTCCGGCGCTGGCGAACGGCTTCATCTGACCCAACCGGCGATCAGCAAGCGCATCGCCGGTCTTGAGCAGCAATTGAAGGTGCGCCTGTTCGACCGCTTGGGCCGTGAAGTCGGCCTGACCGAGGCCGGTCGCGCCCTGCTGCCACGGGCTTATCAGATTCTCAACGTGCTCGACGACACCCGCCGCGCCCTGACCAACCTGACCGGCGAGGTCAGCGGTCGCCTGACGCTGGCCACCAGTCACCACATCGGCCTGCACCGCTTGCCGCCTCTATTAAGGGAGTTCACCCGCCGCTACCCACAGGTTGCGCTGGATATTCAATTCCTTGATTCGGAAGTGGCCTACGAGGAAATTCTCCACGGCCGCGCAGAACTGGCGGTCATCACCCTCGCGCCAGAGCCGCATACCTTGGTCAAAGCCACGCCGGTGTGGGACGACCCGCTGGATTTCGTCGTCGCCCCGGAGCATTCGCTGATCAACAACGGTGCCGTCAGTCTGGCGGACATCGCCGGCCATCCGGCGGTTTTTCCCGGCGGCAACACCTTTACCCACCACATCGTCCAGCGTTTGTTCGAAGCCCAGGGCCTGACGCCGAACATCGCCATGAGCACCAACTACCTGGAAACCATCAAGATGATGGTCTCCATTGGCCTGGCCTGGAGCGTGCTGCCGCGCACCATGCTCGACGAACAAGTGGCAAGCATCGCATTGCCGGGCATACAGCTCACTCGCCAGCTAGGCTATATCTTGCACACCGAACGGACGCTATCGAATGCAGCACGCGCCTTCATGGCCCTGCTGGATGCACAAATCGATCGGCCAGGGATCCCGGCCTGACTTGTGCTACTCCTATAGAGCCGCTCCTGTGCCTAACGCCACTCAGCTCAAGGCCCGCTGACAATGCCGAAATCTGTTGACCGAATTCCGCCGATGCCGCGAATCCAGGCTGTTGATCCGCGCCATTCCGAGCAGAGCTGGGAAAGCGCGCCGCAATTGCTCGCCGCGCTCAACGGCGCGCGGCTCGGTGCCTGGTATTGGGACATCGAGCGTGGGCAGATCAGCTGGTCGCGGGGCACCCAGGCGTTGTTCGGTTTCGATCCACGGCAGCCGTTGCCCGCCGATTTGGAATACCTCGACCTGTTGCCGCCGGAGGACCGCGCGAAAACCGTGCGCGCCTTCCACGCGGTGATCGCCGGCGCGCCGCTGGAGCAGGCGATGCATCACCGCATCCGCTGGCCCGACGGCAGCCTGCACTGGCTGGAGATCAGCGGCAGCCTGCTGCCAGACAAGAACGGCCGGCCCCGAATGATCGGGGTGATTCGCGAAATCACCCATCAACGCCAGCGCGAACAGGCCCTAAGCAGCTCGGAGAAACGTTTCGCAACACTCTTCCACCTATGCCCGAACATGGTTCTGCTGACCCGTCAGGATGACGGTCTGATCAGCGAGGCCAACCAGTATTTCGAAAGCCTGTTCGGCTGGCCGGTGCAAAGCGCGATCGGCCGCACCACCCTGGAACTGGGCTTGTGGGTGCATCCCGAGCAACGCGCCGAACTGGTGAAGAAAACCAAGGCCAAGGGCGAATTGATCAGCATGGAAGTGCAGTTCCGTGCCAGCAACGGCCAGGTCCACGACGGCATCCTCAGCGCGCAGAAGGTCGAGCTCGAAGGCCAGCCCTATCTGCTCAGCACCTTCCTCGACACCACTGAACGCAAAGCCGCCGAACTGGCCTTGAAGGACAGCCAGGAACGCCTCGACCTGGCGCTGGATTCGGCGCAACTCGGCACCTGGGACTGGCACATCCCCAGCGGCATGCTTTACGGCTCGGCGCGCGCTGCGCAATTGCACGGGCTGGAGCCGATTCCATTCCATGAATCATTCGAGGAGTTTTTCGAAGGCGTGCCGGGCGAGGAACGCGACAGCATGCGCGACGCCTACCGCAGCCTGCGCGAAGGTCCGGCGGGAAATTATCAACTGACCTATCGCGTGCAATTGCCCGACGGCAGCTCCCGCTATCTGGAAAGCCGCGCGCGTCTCTATCGCGACGACAACGGCGCGCCGCTGCGCATGGCCGGTACGCTGCTGGACATCACCGATCAGGTCGAGCGCGAACAGCGGCTGGTGGCTTCAGAAGAGAAATTCGCCACGCTGTTTCAGGTCAGCCCCGATCCGATCTGCGTCACGCGCCAGGAAACCGGGGAGTTCATCGAGATCAATTCCAGCTTCAGCCAGACCTTTGGCTGGAGCGCCGCCGATGTGATTGGCCACACCGCCGAGGAAATCGGCCTGTGGGACGCCTCGGCGAAAAGTCTGCAACGCATCGAACGGGTGATTCGCGAACAAGGCCTGAGCAACGTGGCCATTCTCGTCCAGCACAAGGACGGCCAGTCGCTGACCTGCGTGATTTCCAGCCGGCAGATCAGCGTCGGCGATCAGCCGTGCATCGTCACCACCCTGCGCGACATCACCCAGCAACAACGCTCGGAAGCAGCGCTGAAGGCCAGCGAAGAAAAATTCGCCAAGGCGTTTCACTCCAGTCCCGACGCCATCACCATCACCGAGCGCGACACCGGGCGATATCTGGAGGTCAACGATGGCTTCTGTCGCCTCACCGGCTACCGCGCCGACGAAGTGGTGGGCAAAACCGTTTATCAGGTGGGGATCTGGGCCGAAGAGAAACAGCGCTCGACCTTACTCGCCGAGTTGCAGATCAAGGGCCGCGTGCATCATCAGGAAATGCTCGGGCGCAACAAGCGCGGCGAATTGCTCACGGTGGAAGTCTCGGTCGAGCCGATCACGCTCAATGAAACCGCGTGCCTGCTGCTGACCGCGCGCGACGTCAGCCTGTTGAAGAACGCTGAAGCGCAGATTCGTCACCTGGCCTACCACGACCCGCTGACCAACCTGCCCAACCGCGCCCTGCTGATGGATCGCCTGAGTCAGCAGATCGCCCTGCTCAAGCGCCACAATCTGCGCGGCGCCTTGCTGTTTCTCGACCTTGATCACTTCAAGCACATCAACGATTCCCTCGGCCACCCGGTCGGCGACACCGTGCTGAAAATCATCACCGCGCGGCTCGAAGCCAGCGTGCGCATGGAAGACACGGTGGCGCGCCTCGGTGGCGATGAGTTTGTGGTGTTGCTCAGCGGCCTCGAAGGTTCGCGCAGTGAAGTCAGCGAGCAAGTGCGCGCGCTGGCTGACACCATTCGTGAACTGCTCTCGGAGCCGATGTTCCTCGATGGCCAGCGCCTGCAAGTGACGCCGAGCATTGGCGTCGCGCTGATTCCCGATCACGGCTCGACCCCCACCGACCTGCTCAAACGCGCCGACATCGCCCTGTACCGAGCCAAGGATTCCGGGCGCAACACCACGCAGATGTATCACAACACCATGCAGAAAGCGGCCAGCGAGCGCCTGCGCATGGAGACCGACCTGCGCCTGGCGCTGTCGCGCGGCGAGTTCAATGTGCACTTTCAGCCGCAAGTCGATGCCCGCGACAACCGCATCATTGGCGCCGAAGCCCTGGTGCGCTGGAATCATCCCGAACTCGGCGCGCAATCGCCCACCGAGTTCATCAAGGTACTGGAAGACAGCGGCCTGATTCTCGAAGTCGGCACGTGGATCCTCGATGAAGCCTGCAACGCCTTCAAACAACTGATCGCGTTGAAACTGGTCGACCCGCTCAACTTCAGCCTGTGCGTGAACATCAGCCCCCGGCAGTTCCGCCAGAACGATTTCGTCGAACGCATCGAACACAGCATGACCAGCCACGGCCTGCCCTGCTCGCTACTGAAACTGGAAATCACCGAAGGCATCGTCATCCAGAATCTGGAAGACACCATCAGCAAAATGCGTCGTCTGAAAAAGCTCGGCGTGAGCTTCGCCATGGACGATTTCGGCACCGGTTATTCGTCGCTGACTTACTTGAAGCGTCTGCCGGTAGACACCCTGAAGATCGACCAGTCATTCATCCGCGATGCGACCACCGATTCCAATGTTGCCGAGATCATTCGCGCGATTGTCGCGATGGCGCGCAGCTTGGAATTGGAAGTGATTGCCGAAGGAGTGGAGACGCCAGCACAGCTGGCGTTTTTGCAGGGGCTGGAATGCCATTTGTATCAGGGTTATCTGCACAGCCGGCCGGTGGGGTTGGAGGATCTGAAAAAACTGCTGCCCTGAATCGGCGGTCGCACAGACTGGCAACAGAGCAACAATTGCCACGGTTTGCGTCAGCCTGTAGGGTCGCGTTTTTTGCGCCGCTTCGAGATCAACCATGCAGGATGCATCCCTTCCCCGCCCGGCCCTGCTGGGCATCGACCTTGGCACCACCAACAGCCTGATCGCCGTCTGGCGTGAAGGCCGCGCCGAACTGATCCGCAACGCCCTCGGCGATGTGCTGACACCGTCGGTGGTCAGCCTTGATGAAGACGACACGATTCTGGTCGGCAAAGCCGCCCGCGCCCGCCTGACCACGCACCCGGAACGCACCGCCGCCGCGTTCAAGCGCTTCATGGGCAGCGACAGGCAAATCCAGCTCGGCTCTCGCCAGTTCAGCCCGGAAGAGTTGTCGGCGCTGGTACTTGGCTCACTCAAGCAAGACGCAGAAGCCTTTCTCGGCCAAGCGGTCACAGAAGCGGTCATTTCCGTACCGGCATATTTCAGTGACGAGCAGCGCAAGCGCACCTTGTTCGCCGCCGAACTGGCCGGGCTGTCCGTGACGCGCCTGATCAATGAACCGACCGCGGCCGCCATGGCGTACGGCCTGCACGAACAGAAGTTCGAACGCACGCTGATTTTCGATCTCGGCGGCGGCACATTCGACGTCACCGTGCTCGAATACGCATTGCCGCTGATTGAAGTGCATGCCTCCACTGGCGACAACTTTCTCGGCGGCGAAGACTTCACCGCCGCCCTGTTGCAGGCCTGCCTGAAACACTGGCAACTCACCCCCTCAACGATCGATGCACAAGCCATGGCCAGCCTCGGTGATGCCCTCGAACAGCTGAAATGCAAACTCGGCGAAGGCGCGCAGCACTTGAGCTGGCGGTATGCCGAGCAGACATTCGAATGGGAACTGGATGAAGCCGCTGCGGTGAAAATCTGGGAGCCGTTGCTGGCCCGCTTGCGCGCGCCAATCGAACAGGCTCTGCGCGATGCCCGACTGAAACCGCGCGACCTCGACAGCCTGGTGCTGGTCGGTGGCGCCACGCGCATGCCGGCGGTACAGCAAATGGTTGCCACGTTGTTTGGACGCCTGCCTTATCGGCATCTTGATCCGGACACCATCGTGGCGCTGGGCGCAGCGACGCAGGCGGCATGCAAGGCGCGGGACGGTGCGGTCGAGGAATTGATTCTGACGGATGTCTGTCCGTATACGCTGGGGATTTCGACCAATCGTGGCGAAGGCGTCAGTGGCGCGTTCTCGCCGATCATCGAACGTAACACGGTGATTCCAACGTCACGGGTGCAGCGTTACTCGACGACGTTTGCGCAACAGACTGAAATCCGTATCGCGGTTTACCAAGGGGAACGCCCGTGGGTACGCGACAATATTTTCATCGATTCTTTCGACATCCAGTTCACCCCTAGTGAGCAGCTGCAGAGCCTCGATGTGCGTTTCAGTTATGACATCAACGGCCTGCTGGAAGTAGACGTCACGCTTCTGGAAACCGGCGAACGTTACGGCCACAGCATCGACCGCAGCCCGACCGGACTGGATGAACAGGCGCGCAGAGACAGCCATGCCCGGCTCGCGACGCTCAAAGTCCACCCTCGCGACGCCCTGCCCAACCGCACCCTGCTCGCACGACTGGAGCGAGCATGGATGCAAACTCTGGGCGACGAGCGTGCGCGCATTGCCGAGTGGATGGACACCTTCAACACCGTGCTTGCCGGCCAGCAAGCCAGCGAAATCGCCAGCCACCGCTCAGCGCTGAATGATGCGCTGGATCAATTACGTTTTTAACCGTTTAGCCGTCGCAGAATGGCTTGCAAGCCACCGGCGAGAGTGTTTTCCCGCTCACTGCCCGGTGGCACGCCATAGCGATTGGGCAGCTTTTCTCCGGGAAAACCGAACAGCACCAACGGCAAGAACGGTAGAACTGGCGAAAGGCCGGCGATCAGCACAAACGTCGTGACGCCTCGCCCCATGTCATGAAGACGACGCAAAATGGCACTGAGCAGCAGGCCGAGCGCTCCCCCAAGCACAACAAAAGCAGTAACCACCGAGCCGCTGAACAATGCCAGTAGCGGCGTGAGCAGCACGATGCCGATGACTTGCGCAACGAACGCCTCACGACCCAGCCGACTACCGAGACGCCAGAATGCAGTTGCCGGCGTTGGAATGGTCTGTGCCTTGGCCAGCAACAAACGCTCCGACCACGACAGCAGGGCACTGAACACGAAGCGCAGACCGAGTCCGTTATCGAGGTCGTCCTTGGCCCGCTGCATACGTAAAAGGGTTTTCTGACTTGGTACACCGATACTGCCAAAACGCACGAGGTCCCTGAGCACATCCAGCGCCAGGTAAAAAGCGTCGCCGACACCCTCGTCCGACAGCGCCTCGCGAGGCGGATGAGGAGGTTCTCCCTTGATCAGACCGTGACGGAAGCCATCGAACCACTCCTGAGGGTTGACTACTTCGGTGATGCTTTCGAGCAGATATTTGCGCTGTTGCGCATTGAGCAGGGGATCGTGATACAGGACGCCCGCTAACAGCATGCGCCCAAGCAGATCATCATTGAACCGACCGATATCGCTGCGCATGCATTCAAACAACCGATCATTACCCAGCAATCGGGTGCTGTCCAGAGCTTCCTGAACACTGAACAACTTGCGGGCCAGCAGCGAGTGCACCGGGTCGGCGGCTTGCAGCCAGCCGAGCAGACCGCTGGCGCTGCCCTGCTCTCGATTCAGGCGACAGAGCAGTGGCTGCAGACGTGCCAATGGGTGCTCACGCGCAACATTCATCGACTCAATGCAGCGTGCCGACTGCGCAGCCAACCAGCGTGTCGGTTCATCGAGCGTAGCAAGCAAGTACAGCGCCTGACGGTGCCACTCCCAGACATCGTCCCGGCTATCAATGGCCGGGAACACCATGCCCTGCGTGGCCAACTCAGCTTGTAGTTTCAGGCCATCCAGCATGGCGTCTCGCTTGTCCAGACTGAATGCTTCGTCCAACCGCGCCAGCGAACCGGCATCGTAAGCGCGCAAACGGCGCATCCACAGCAGGCTGAGCTCAAGCGGTTGGCCTTTGTGCAGTTCCGGCGGCAACGGGGTGGCGTGGTCGGCTGCCAGATACGCCTGCATTGCCAGTGGAATCGGCGCTTGGGTCAACCAGCAGATCTGTTGCCCGGCCTGATACTTGAAGCCCTCCAGCACCAATTGATCCAGAATATCCAGCGGTGCTGCTGCGTCCATGACACGTCCCAGCAAGGCCTCATCACCGCGATGCAACGCCCAGGCATGCTGATAGAGGATTTGTAGCGGCGGATCTTCGCTGTCGCTGATCAGCCACGCCAGCAGCGGCAATTCATCACCACTGATACGCCACTCGACAAATGCATCGGCGATGCCTCGCAATTCGAGCTGCCGGGCGCGGAACCAGCGCGCCAATGTTTCCGGACGTTGTGACGGACTGCCGTATTCCTGACTGACATCATTCAGGTCAGTTGACCAGTCGCGGAAATTTTCCAGGCGGTCAAAGGCCTGGATCAGCAAGGGCAAGCGCTGCGGCTGGTGACGCGCGCACAAGTCCAGCAGCCATGACGCAGCTTTCGGGTGATGATGCTCGCGCCAGAGCTGTACCCATGCCTGTAACGCCAATTCCTCCATGCCCAGCGCGCTGCGCTGGCACGCCAGCAGATAGAGCCAATCGACCTGCTGAGGCGCAAGCCGATGCATCTCACCGACAATCTCGAGAAAATCCTTGCTGGCGATGCCGGCCTGACTGAACTGTATCGCCAGGCGTCGCAGCAACCCGTCATCAGCGGGTAGCGGCAGACACATGTGCTGCCCGGCGAAGTGTCGAAAGTCATCCAGCGAGGCTTCGCGGTGCAGGTAATCGAGGGTGCGCACGTACCAGAGCGTTTCCAGCTGCGCGGCAGCGGGCCAATGGCTGATCAATGACGTGTCGAATGGATCCGGCAACTCGATGCGCTGCAAGAACTCGTCGACATGCCGCGCATTGTCGAAATCCATGTCCAGCATCCGGCTTGCCCAGCTCAGGCGTTGGGCCAGCAAACGCGCGCAGACATGGGAAATCGGTCCGGCTTCCAGCAGTTCGCGCAATAACGGCCAGCAGACTTCGTCCAGCACTTCCAGCGCAAGACGATCAAGCTCGAGGTTAAATGCCTGCCATGCCGCCGGCTCGAACCGGCGGGCTGGATCGAGCAGCAAACTGTCAAAATCCGCCATGATCCTGCCAGCGGGACTTACCTCGTCCTCGGTCTGTTCAACGGGCTCGGCAACTTCTTCGCGGGCAAAGCGTAACGCCAGCTCATAAGCTTCGCGCAGCGCCCGAAAACCTTCCGGATCGGTTTCGGGATGGTGTTGCGGCAAACGCGCACGATAGGCACCACGAATGGTGTCGTTGTCTTTGGTGGGCTCGATACCCAAGCGAATCCAGCAACTCATGACCAGTCAAACTCCCCTAGCGTGTCAGGCCGCTCGGGAAGGTGCAGAGGCATATTCCATGGCAATTGCGCAAATAATTCACGGGCATCGCGATCAAGATTGTGGATGACCACGGTGGTACCGATATAGTCGCCCTGCCGGTCAAATTCGTGGCTCAATTCCTCGTCCTTGTTGCCCAGGCAATGCCAGAAGGCCTTGCCGACGACGAAACCATTCAGATAGCTCGTCCAACTGTCGTAGTAGTAGCGCGCACGTGCCGCCATGCGACCATGCAGCCAAAGGCTTTCGGTCAGGTCGATCCATCCGTGCAGCACCGCGGAGCGCAGCAGAAAACCCATGCGGCCAATATCCCAGGCGCGGATGCCGCCAGAACCACACTCGCCGAATGTGCGGCTGGCCAACTCATAAAACGCGCGCTGACGGGTACCCAGCGAGTCGAGCAATGACTGCCATTCTGACGGCAGGCATCGCTCCCACTGGCGATAGGCTTCGTTCAGTTGCGTCCCGTGCCCGTTATCGGCCGTTCTGAGCATGTCCAATAATTGCGGGCGCGTGGTAATCCCCCAACCGCCTTCAACATCGACATGCTTGAGATCGAAACAATAGGTGGGTGCGGTGTAATCGGCGTCGGGATTGAGGGCGACAAGAGGCGATGAAAGCGCGTATAGCCAGCGCTGTTCCAATTCGTCCATGAACAAAGGCTCCGTGCCGGTGGAAATAGGGAAAGCCGGCTTGATGGGCGCCGATTGTAAAGAGCCCCGCCGACAGCGGCAAACCCAGCATCACTTTTTCTGTGCCCACAAAAAAGGCCCCGACGTATCGGGGCCTTTCGTTCAGCGGCTTATCGCCGGTTCGGGCGATTGTGTGTCAGCACATGAATCAATGCTGCAACGCCGGCTGCTGCGCTCCATTGATCGGGATGCGCTTGGCTTTCGCTTCTTCCGGGATCACACGGAGCAGGTCGATGCTCAGCAGGCCGTTGCGCAGGGCAGCGTCCTTGATCTCGATGTGATCGGCCAGACGGAACGACAGCTTGAAGGCTCGCTGGGCGATGCCTTGATGCAAGAACGTGACGCTCTCGTCAGTGTCACGCTTGCCGCCACTGATGGTCAGCACACCCTTCTCGACTTGCAGGTCCAGGTCTTCTTCCTGGAAACCGGCGGCCGCAACGACGATACGGTATTGGTCATCACCGTGTTTTTCGACGTTGTAAGGTGGGTAGCTGCTGCCTGGCTCGTTGCGCAGGGCGGTTTCGAACAGGTCGTTGAAACGGTCGAAACCTACCGAGGAACGGAACAGTGGCGCGAGAGAAAATGCAGTACTCATGATTCAAATCTCCTGAAAACAATCAGCAAGGTTTTGTGTCTCCGCGACCCGAATTCGGCATCGCGTAACCCTTAGATAGGGACCGCTGTTTTGATTTCAAGAGATTATTTTGAGATTTTTTATGCGGCCTCGACGAGCGGCAATCCGAGCAGACGCGAGACTTGATCCGGCTCGGTTTCGCGGCGCAGAACGGTGAAAAGCTCGGCGGCTTCCGGGTAGTTGCGCGTCAGCATGGCCAGCCATTGCTTGAGGCGACCGGGCGATTGGCGCGCGGTCATTTGCGCTTTGGCCTGCAGCCAGAAGTCCTGAATCAGCGGCATCAGCTCGGCCCAGGTCATCTCGACGACCTCTTCGCCAGCGCGCGCCGCAGCGATCTGCCGAGCGAGATCCGGGCGGGAGACCAGACCCCGACCGAGCATGATGTCTTCCACGCCACTGATTTCGCGGCAACGGCGCCAGTCTTCGACGCTCCAGATATCGCCGTTGGCGAACACCGGCACCTTGACCACGTCCTGCACGCGCGGGATCCACTCCCAATGCGCCGGCGGTTTGTAACCGTCCACTTTCGTCCGCGCATGTACGACGATGTGCTCCGCCCCGCCTTCGGCCAGCGCCGTGGCGCAGACCAGCGAGCCGTCAGGACTGTCGAAACCCAGGCGCATTTTCGCGGTGACCGCGATGTGCGCCGGTACGGCGCGACGGACATGCTCGACGATCTGGTTGAGCAGCTCCGGCTCCTTGAGCAGCACGGCGCCGCCGCGGGATTTGTTGACGGTCTTGGCCGGGCAGCCGAAGTTGAGGTCGATCACCTCAGAACCGAGTTCGCAGGCCAGCGCAGCGTTTTCCGCCAGGCATACCGGATCAGAACCGAGCAATTGCACGCGCAGCGGCACGCCGGACGCGGTGCGAGCGCCGTTGAGCAGCTCGGGGCCGAACTTGTGGAAGTACGCCGGGGTGAGCAACTGGTCGTTGACCCGAATGAATTCGGTCACGCACCAGTCGATGCCGCCAACGCGGGTCAGCACGTCGCGCAGGATGTCGTCGACCAACCCTTCCATGGGCGCCAGAGCAATTTGCATGGGAAACACTACTTGAAGAAAAAACGTGCGGCAGTTTACTGGATATCGCACAAAACCGCAGATCCCTTGTAGGAGCTGCCGCAGGCTGCGATCTTTTGATC
>NZ_WBRZ01000078.1:0-20854 GCF_008923895.1 Pseudomonas sp. GXM4 | reverse complement strand
GAGTTTTCCGTTTCGACTGCGCCGGAAGTGGGGCGAATTATAGACCTCTGGAATCTGCCGTCAACCGTTAATTTCGCTTTTCTTGCAGATTCTGCTTTTTACCCAGTAAACGCGGGATTCGCTTCATCACCGGCGGCAGACGAAGCAGCAAAAGCACGCCACCTATAAAGGCATAAATGGTCCACTCTTCCAGATCGGCCCGCACGATCCACAGCATATGCAGCAAACCCAGTCCGAGAATCAGGTAAACCAGGCGATGCAGCTTCTTCCAGCGAGCGCCCAAACGACGCTGACTATAACGATTGGACGTCACCGCCAGTATCAGTAATCCGAGAAAGCCCAGCGCACCAACAATAATGTAAGGCCGCTTGCGCAGCTCAACGCCCAACTGCGACCAGTCGAATCCGAGGATAAACGCCATATAGCTGAACAGATGCAGCGTCACATAAGCAAAACACCAAAGCCCTAACTGCCGGCGCACCGCAATCCACCCCGCCCAGCCGCTCAGCTTTTGCAACGGCGTCATGCTCAGCGTAATCAACAGCAACACCAGCGTGCCAAGCCCGAGACGATCAACCAGCACCTTGCCCGGATCAGGCCCGAGCAGATCCGCGAACGCTTGATAGAACCACAGCAATGGCCAGATCGCTGCGGCAATGAAAACGCCCACTCGCCAGAACGGATAACGCATCAGTAGTTCTTCCGCAGATCGAGCCCTGTATATAAAGAAGCGACTTCATCCGAGTAGCCGTTGAACATCTGGGTATCGCGCACATTCGGTTTGAACAGGCTGTTCGGCAAGCGCCGCTCGCGCGCCTGGGTCCAGCGTGGATGGTCGACGGTAGGATTCACATTCGCGTAGAAGCCGTACTCATCGGCAGCAATGCTTTGCCAGGTGGTCTTCGGCTGCTCGCTGACCAGACTGATGCGCACAATGGACTTCACACTTTTAAAGCCGTACTTCCACGGCACCACCAGACGCAAAGGTGCGCCGTTCTGGTTCGGCAGTTCGCGGCCATACATGCCCACCGCGAGGATCGCCAAAGGATTCATCGCCTCATCGAGACGCAAGCCTTCGACATACGGCCAGTCGATCAACGCAAAACCGGAACGCTGGCCGGGCATGCTCTTGGGATCCTGCAGGGTTTCGAAGCGGATGTACTTGGCCTTGGAAGTCGGCTCGACCTGTTTGAGCAAGGCCGAGATGGGAAAGCCGATCCAGGGAATGACCATCGACCACGCCTCGACGCAGCGCAGACGATAAATACGCTCCTCCAACTGATACGGTTTCATGAAGTCTTCCAGCGCATAACGCCCTGGCTTACCCACCTCCCCGTCAATCACCACGCTCCAGGGTTCGGTTTTCAGGTCGCCAGCGTTCCTCGCCGGATCGCCTTTGCCGGTACCGAACTCATAAAAGTTGTTGTAGTTCGTCGCGTCTTTATAAGGCGTGATCGCCTCGTCCTTGACGTTGACCGCCCCCCATTGAGTAGAAGGAAGCTTTTCGGCAAACCAGGCCGGAGCCTTGCCGGATTCGACATCAGAGTAGCGAGGGGCATCAGCGGCACTGGCCCAGCGTGGCAGGCTGCTCACGGCAATACCGGCAGCAGTGGCGCCGAGCAATTGGCGGCGGGAGAGATAAATGGCTTCAGGCGTGACATCCGACTCATGGCAGTCGGATGCTTTGGGGATCTTGATCAACATGACAACTCCGCAGCTTTGGAGGACAGGTGCACCCATAGACTGCGGAGTATGCGGGAAATTACATCACTCGGCGTTTTTGTGACGACGAAGACGCAACAGATATTGCACCGGACCGGACGCCGCATAGGCGAGGAACACCAGCAGCAGAATGCGCGGCGGATCACTGAACACGACAGCGAATACCAACACCACCGCCAGGATCGCCACGAACGGCACGCGACCTTTGAGATCCAGCTCCTTGAAGCTGTTGTACTTGATGTTGCTGACCATCAGCATGCCGGCCGCCGCCACCATCAAGGCCACCAGGAACGACATCTTCGAACCCTGGATGCCGTAATCGCTGAACGCCCAGACAATACCGGCCACCACACCTGCCGCCGCCGGGCTGGCCAGACCGATGAAGTAGCGTTTGTCCGCCGTGCCGACCTGGGTGTTGAAACGCGCCAGACGCAACGCCGCACCCGCTACATATATGAAGGCGACCATCCAGCCGACCTTGCCCATGTCTCCCAGCGCCCAGCCAAAGGCCAGCAATGCCGGCGCTACGCCGAACGCGACCATGTCCGACAGCGAGTCATACTCGGCGCCGAAGGCACTTTGCGTATTGGTCATGCGCGCCACGCGACCATCGAGGCCGTCGAGCACCATCGCGACGAAAATAGCGATCGCAGCGAAGGCGAAATACTTGCTCGCATTCACCGAGTCGCCGGCGCTCAACGCGGCCTGGGCGCTCATCGAGTTGATGATGGAATAGAAGCCTGCGAACAGGTTGGCAGTGGTGAACAGGTTCGGCAGCAGATAGATACCACGATGCCGGACTTTACGACCTTCAGCGTCGTGCCCTTCTTCGATGTGCTCATCGATGGGCAGCAGGCTTTCGGCGTCGGAAGCCTTGTTCGGCTCTTCGGGACGTTCGCTCATGGACATTACCTTGCAACGGTTTGGAAAAAATTCGACAGAGGCTTGAGGACGACAGTTCGGCCACAAACGATGCAGCTTTATACCAGAAGCACCGGCCCAAACGAAAAAACGCGGCCTAGGCCGCGTTTTTCGTACAAGGGACGACGACTCAGTTCTTGGCTTTGTCGACGATCTTGTTGGCACCGATCCACGGCATCATGGAGCGCAGTTGCTCGCCGATGACTTCGATACCGTGAGCGGCGTTGTTACGACGCTTGGCGGTCATCGAAGGGTAGCCGGTTGCGCCTTCGCTGATGAACATTTTGGCGTATTCGCCGTCCTGAATACGTTTCAGGGCGTTGCGCATGGCCTGACGGGATTCGGCGTTGATCACTTCCGGGCCAGTCACGTACTCACCGTACTCGGCGTTGTTGGAGATCGAGTAGTTCATGTTGGCGATACCGCCTTCGTACATGAGGTCAACGATCAGCTTCAGTTCGTGCAGGCACTCGAAGTAGGCCATTTCCGGCGCGTAGCCAGCTTCAACCAGAGTTTCGAAACCGGCTTTCACCAGTTCAACGGTACCGCCACACAGAACGGCTTGTTCGCCGAACAGGTCGGTTTCGGTCTCGTCCTTGAAGGTGGTTTCGATGATGCCGGTACGACCGCCACCGACGCCAGCAGCGTAGGACAGTGCGACGTTCTTGGCGTTGCCCGAGGCGTCCTGGTAGATCGCGATCAGGTCAGGGATACCGCCGCCTTTGACGAACTCGGAACGCACGGTGTGGCCCGGAGCTTTCGGCGCGATCATGATCACGTCGAGGTCGGCACGCGGAACAACCTGGTTGTAGTGAATCGCGAAGCCGTGGGAGAAGGCCAGAGTGGCGCCTTTCTTGATGTTCGGCTCGATTTCGTTCTTGTACAGCGAGGACTGGAACTCGTCCGGGGTCAGGATCATGACCAGGTCGGCAGCGGCAACAGCGGAAGCCACGTCGGTCACTTTCAGGCCGTGAGCTTCGGCTTTGGCAACGGTGGCCGAACCTTTACGCAGACCGACGGTAACGTCGACACCGGAGTCTTTCAGGTTGCACGCCTGAGCGTGGCCCTGGGAGCCGTAACCGATGATGGCAACTTTCTTGCCCTGGATGATCGACAGGTCGCAGTCTTTATCGTAGAAAACTTTCATGAATTTCCCCTTATATCCGGCCGTTCAGGCCATGCGCTAATTTGGTTTAGATGCTGAGTACTTTGTCGCCGCGAGCAATGCCGGTCACGCCGCTACGGACGGTCTCCAGAATCGATGCGGTGCCGATGGACTGAATGAAGCTGTCGAGCTTGTCGCTGGTACCGGTCAACTGAACGGTATACACGCTGGCGCTGACGTCGACGATCTGCCCACGGTAGATATCGGTAGTGCGTTTGATCTCGGCGCGCTGGGCGCCAGTGGCCTTGACCTTGACCAGCATCAGTTCACGCTCGATGTGAGCGCTTTCCGACAGGTCCACCAGCTTGACCACTTCGATCAGCTTGTTCAGGTTTTTGGTGATCTGCTCGATCACTTCATCGTGGCCCACGGTGGTCAGCGTCAGACGCGACAGGGTCGGGTCTTCGGTCGGGGCCACGGTCAGGCTTTCGATGTTGTAGTTGCGCTGCGAGAACAGGCCAACTACGCGAGACAGAGCGCCGGGTTCGTTTTCCAGAAGCAGGGAAATAATGTGCCGCATGATTAAGTACGCTCCGTCTTGCTCAGCCACATATCGCGCATGGAGCCGTCTTTGATCTGCATCGGGTAGACGTGCTCGCTGGTGTCGACCGCAACATCGATGATCACCAGGCGATCCTTCATGGCGAAGGCTTCGGCCATCTTCGACTTCAAATCTTTCGATTCGGTGATGCGTACGCCAACGTGGCCGTAGGCTTCAGCCAGCTTGATGAAGTCGGGCAGCGATTCCATGTAGGAGTGCGAGTGACGGCTGCCGTAGCTCATGTCCTGCCACTGGCGAACCATGCCCAGCACACCGTTGTTGAGGATGACGATCTTCACCGGCAAGCCGTATTGCAGGCAGGTCGACAGCTCCTGGATGTTCATCTGGATACTGCCTTCGCCGGTGACGCAGGCAACGTCGTCGTCCGGGAAGCTCAGTTTGATGCCCATCGCGGCTGGCAGACCAAAGCCCATCGTGCCCAGACCACCGGAGTTGATCCAGCGGTTCGGCTTGTTGAACGTATAGTACTGCGCGGCAAACATCTGGTGCTGACCAACGTCGGAGGTCACAAAGGCGTCGCCCTTGGTCACTTCGCAGAGGGTTTCGATCACGGTCTGCGGCTTGATCTTGCTGCCGTCGCCCTTTTCATAAGGGAACAGGCCGCGATCACCGCGCCATTCATCCACCTGCTTCCACCAGCTGGCTACGGACTCCTTGTTCGGGGTCTCACCGATTTCCTTGAGAATCGCGACCATTTCGGTCAGGACGCTCTCGACCGGACCCACGATTGGCACGTCGGCCTTGATGGTCTTGGAAATCGACGCCGGGTCGATGTCGATGTGGATGATCTTGGCGTTCGGGCAGAATTTCGCCGGGCCGTTGATCACCCGATCGTCGAAGCGTGCGCCCACTGCGAGGATCACGTCGGCATGGTGCATCGCCAGGTTCGCGGTGTAGCTGCCGTGCATACCCAGCATGCCGATGAACTGACGGTCAGTGCCAGGGAATGCGCCCAGACCCATCAAGGTGTTTGTCACCGGCAGGTTGAGCATTTTTGCCAGTTCGGTCAGTTGCGCGGAGCCATTGCCGAGAATCACGCCGCCGCCGGAGTACAGCACCGGGCGCTTGGCCGCCAACAACATTTCTGCTGCTTTGCGGATCTGCCCGGAGTGACCGCGAACGGCCGGGCTGTAGGAGCGCAGCTTGGCTTTTTTCGGAAAAACGTATTCGAACTTTTCGGCCGGGTTGGTCATGTCTTTCGGGATGTCGACCACGACCGGGCCCGGACGACCGGATTGCGCCAGGTAGAAGGCCTTCTTCATGACTTCCGGGATTTCCGAAGCGTGCTTGATCATGAAGCTGTGCTTCACGATCGGCCGGGAGATACCGATCATGTCGGTTTCCTGGAACGCGTCGGTGCCGACCATGGTGCTTGGCACCTGACCGGAAATGATCACCATCGGAATCGAGTCCATATAGGCGGTGGCAATACCGGTGATGGCGTTTGTGGCGCCTGGACCGGATGTCACCAATACCACGCCGGCTTTACCGGTGGCACGGGCGTAGCCATCAGCCATATGGGTCGCCGCTTGTTCGTGACGAACCAGGATGTGGGTCACTTCCGGTTCTTTGAACAGGGCATCGTAAACATGCAGGAGAGCACCACCCGGGTACCCGTAGATATATTTGACGCCTTCGTCACGCAAAAAGCGGACGAGCATCTCACCGCCAGATAAAAGCTCCACGTTGTTCACCTCTAAAACGCCAGAATACCGTCCACAAAAAAGGGGCGGGTCTTAATAGGTTTACTTCTCGGCAGAGCATGAGCGACGGTGGTCGCCGACTACGTCAGCACTGACTGAGCAAGTATTGGGATCGTCCCAAGTGTTGCGGGCCTTTCCCACCCAGCGCGAGGTAACGCGTTGCGGGTGTAACAGGTCGGCGCGGATGTGCGCCTCATGATCTACCGAGTGGGTCTGCTTCTGGCAGTCCCTCTACAGCGGACTTTGGATTCTTCTGTTTCGCCCTCTGCAAGTCAAGTCGTCTGTGTGGTTAATTGTGGGTAAGCACATGAGAACGCAAGAAAAAACCTGAAAAGCGCTACTCTGTTAGCGTCAATTGCGCATTTTTGCCAAGGAATCAGCATGCGAACGCTCCTCCTTACTCTGCTGATCGGTCTCAGCCCGTGGTGCTCGGCCGCTCAAATCTACAAATGGGTCGATGCCCAAGGCGTCACGCATTTCGATGCACAACCGCCGCAGGGCCAACCGGCGACGACCGTACAGACGCCCTCCTCACCCGCGCCGAAAGCTGCGCCGATGCCGGGCGGTGGCATCCTTGGCGATCAGAAGGCGATCGATGCCAAGGTGAAGAAACAGGTCGCCGAGCAGCAGGCGCAGCTCAAGGCATTTTGCGAGCAGGCACGCACGAACCTGGCGCAACTGCAGAACAATCCGCGCTTGCGTGAGGAGGTTGAGGGGGATGTGCGCAGGCTCGACGATACACAGCGTCAGGAACGCATCGTCGAAGCGAAGAAGCAGATTGCCGAGAACTGCCAGTAGGCCTGGCAGTTTCCAGTTTAGTTCAGCGGGACGCAGTGATCAGCAGGTCGAACTCTTTGAGCAGCACCTGCAACTGCCGATCCTTGCCGCCAAGGTTGCGCTGGGCGAAGACCATTTCCGCCATTTCCTGAATGCCCGAGGCATTCGGCAGCGGCAGATCCTGCTCAAGGATCATCTTCATGCGCGGCAGGAAGATCCATTGCAGCCATTGCTCGAAGTCCAGCGTGTCGACCGAAAACGGCTCGACACTGCTCAGCGCTTCGGCGGACGGCTGAACTTCATCCCACCAACCCTGGGTGCGCAGCTCGCGTTCGATCAGCAACAGCTGATCGGCGATTTTCGGGAAGCGCACATCCATCACAGGGAAACCTTGGCCTTCTGACGGGCCAGTGCGGCGCCGGCGGAATCGCCTTGTTTCTCACGAGACTGAGCGATGATTTCCCACAGGCTGGCTTGCAGATCCGGACGACCGTTGGCCATGGTCAGCGCACGACGGGCAAATTGCTCGGCTTGCGGCGCATCGCCCTGGGCCATACGTACTTGCGCCAAACGGTAAAGCACTTGTGGCTCACGGGGGGCGACACGTTGCGCCCGCTCCAGGCTGGAAGAAGCGCCGTTGAGGTCGCCGCCGGCCTGTTGCTGTTGCGCGGTGGTCAGCAAGGCGAGTACCGGACCGTCCAGTTGCTCATCCGCCGACAGACCGCCGCCACTGCTGGCCGAAGGAATGCCACTCGGCGTGGAAGGCATGCTGTAGCTGCCGGAGTTGATCGGCGCCGACTCAACCGCCGATGGGTTGTACGGCCCCGACGTGATACCGCCGGATGCAGGCCCCGGGACGATCGGCGAAGAGCTGATCGGTGTCGACACCGCCGCACCGCCGCCCGGCACCATCACCACTACGCCGGTATCGCCTTGCGGAATCGCCTGAGGCTGGCCCTGCACCGGGCGCTTGACCGTGGTCTGGCGAAAACCGCCATTGGCGCCGATGCGTTCGCTGTTGGACACGGCCGTGCCCGAATCCACCACGGGAATCGAACCACGCTGTACGGTGGAGCAGCCGCTGAGCAAAGCCACGGCGGTCACCGCTGGAATCAACCACTTGTTCACTTGAAACCCTCTTTGCTTAATTCATCCAGCCCTTGACCCAGTCCATCACCGATTCCGGCGAGGCAGGTGTTTCGCTTGCACACGCGGCGCCGGGTGGCGGCTCGCTGCCGCGAATATACGGCATCTGTACCGCGCCGGGGCAGTTGGCATCCGAACCCTGGCCGGTGCGCGAATCGACCCAGGCCTGCACGACGTTGTCCGGCTGCGGCATGTCCAGCGGCAGCGGATCGGCCTTGCGCATGAAACTGGTCCAGACCTGCAACGCACCGGTGGCCCCGGTGAACGGCGTCTTGCCGTTGTCGTCGCGGCCGAGCCAGACCACCGCCAGCAGATCCTGACTGAAACCGGCAAACCAGCTGTCGCGCGAATCGTTACTGGTACCGGTCTTGCCCGCCAGGGTCAGGGTCTTGGGCAGCACGTTATAAACCGAACTGCCGGTACCTTCACGCATCACCCGCTGCATGGCGTTCTGGATCAGGTAGATCGAGGCAGGGTCGAAGCGCTGTTCGATCTGGAACGGATAACGCTTGAGCGGCTCGCCCTCGGCGGTCAGCACGCTGCGAATGCCGCGCATCGGCGTATTGAAACCACCGTTGGCCAGCGTCTGATACATGGTCGCCACTTCGATCGGCGTCATGCCGCCGGCACCGAGCAGCATCGACGGGAACGCCGGGAACTCACGAGTGACGCCCAGGCGACCCACGGTCTTGAGCACATTCGGCACACCGACTTCCAGACCCAGACGTGAGGTCGACAGGTTGTAGGAATGCGCCAGGCCCTGATAGAGGAAAACCGTACCGTGGGAGCGGCGATCGTAGTTCTGTGGCTTCCACACCTGACCGTTGGCGCCCTTGACCGACAGCGGATCGTCCGACAGCCAACTGGTCAGCGTGTACTGGCTCGGCTTCTCGAGCGCGGTCAGATACACCGCCGGTTTGATCAAAGAACCAATCGGGCGCACCGCATCCAGTGCACGGTTGAACCCGGCATAACTGGCCTGACGGCTGCCGATCATCGCCTGGACTTCACCGGTTTCCGGGTTGGTCACGACCATCGCCGCTTCGACGTCATCCGAGCCCTTGCGCCCGGCCAGACGCTTGAAGGTGTCGTTGACCGAGGCTTCGGCTTTCATCTGCAGAATCGGGTCGAAACTGGTAAAGATGCGCAGGCCTTCTTCGGTCAAGTCTTCGTCGCGGTAGTCTTCGCGCAACTGACGTTTGACCAGGTCGATAAAGCCCGGGAACGAGCTGTCGGCGAGCTTGCCGCGAGTCGTCACGCCGAGCGGCATTTTCTTCGCCGCCTCGACCTGTTCGGGGGTTGCCACGCCTTGCTGCGCCAGCACGTCGAGGACCAGATTACGCCGCTCCAGCGCGCGCTCCGGGTTACGACGCGGGTTGTAGTAGGACGGCCCCTTGACCATGCCGACCAGCAACGCCACTTGATGCAGTTTCAGCTCGGACAATGGCTGGCCGAAGAAGAACTGGCTGGCCAGACCGAAACCGTGCACCGCACGCTGGCCGTCCTGACCGACAAAGACTTCGTTGAGGTAGGCCTCAAGAATTTCCTTCTTGTCGTAATGCAGTTCCAGCAGCAACGCCATCATCGCTTCGGTGAGCTTGCGGGTCAGGCTGCGTTCGCTAGTCAGGTAGAAGTTTTTCACCAACTGCTGGGTCAGCGTACTGCCGCCCTGGGTCATCTTGCCGCCGGAGGTGTTGATCCACACGGCGCGGGCGATCGATTTCGGCGACACGCCCCAGTGGCTGTAGAAGTCGCGGTCTTCCACAGCGATCAAGGTTTCGAGCAGGTACGGCGGCACCTGATCGAGTTTGATCAGGATGCGGTCTTCAAGATTTTTCGGGTAAATGCCGCCGATCATCAGCGGCTCGAGGCGCACCACCGACAGTTTCGAACCGTTGGTCGAGGACAGTTCGGCGACGTAGTCGCCGGAGAAGCGCACGCGAACCGGTTGCGGTTTCTCAAGGCCTTCATAGAACTGGAAGCCACGGGTGTTCAGGTCAACCGTATTGCCGCTGACGGCGGCGGCGCCGGGGCCATTGCTCACGGCTTCGCGGCGATAGCCGAGGGCATCGAGTTCGGTGAGGAAATCGTCCTTGCTGAGCTTCTGTCCGACGAACAGCTCAAGCGGGCGCGCGTACACCTTGGCCGGGATGGTCCAGCGCTTGCCGGAGAACTTCTCCTGCACCACGGCATCGAGGTAAACGGCAAAGCCGGCCAGCACTACAAGGCCGACCAGGCTGAGTTTAATGGCCCAGCTCAACCATGGGCTGAGGCCCTTGGCTGGTGGTTTTTTCTTGGTACGGGGGGATCGGGATCGAGTCATGGCGGCGGATTATACGCACTTTATCGATCCTCAACAGGCACGCGCGGAGGTTTGCGTCAGGCGGGCAAGCAGCCATAATGGCCGCCTCGAATTCCCCCGCCTCTGAAGGATCGCCCGTGAGCCAGTCCCTGATCGCTGCCCTGCAAAACCCGGCCCTCTACCCGCATCCCGTCGAAGGGTTTCAGGTCATCGAAACCCACATTTCGTGGGTGATTCTCACCGGCCCCTTTGCCTATAAAGTGAAGAAGCCGGTGAATTTCGGCTTCCTCGACTTCACCAGCCTCGACGCACGTGCGCATTTCTGCGCTGAAGAGCTGCGTCTGAACCAGCGTCTGACCGCTGATTTGTATCTGGACGTGTTGCCAATCACCGGCAGCGTCGAGGCACCGCAATTGGGCGGCGACGGCCCGGCTATCGAATACGTGCTGAAAATGCGCCAGTTCCCCCAGAGCGGCTTGCTCAGCACCCTGCAAGCCAATGGCGAACTGACCACTCAGCACATCGATGCGTTGGCCGAACAGATCGCCCATTTCCATCTCAACGCCCCGAAAGTCCCGGCCGAACACGACGCCGGCACGCCGGACAGCGTGATGGCGCCGGTCGCGCAAAACTTCGAGCAGATCCTGCCGTTCCTCAGCGACAAAAACGATTTGCTGCAACTCGATGCCCTGAAAGCCTGGGCCGAAAGCAGCTTCGAGCGCCTCAAGCCCCTGTTCGCCCAGCGCAAGTCACAAGGTTTCACCCGTGAATGCCACGGCGACATCCATTTGGGCAACGCCACGGTCATCGACGGCAATGTGGTGATCTTCGACTGCATCGAGTTCAACGAGCCATTCCGTTTCACTGACGTCTGGGCCGACACCGGTTTCCTCGCCATGGACCTGGAAGACCGTGGCCTGAAATCGTTGGCGCGTCGCCTCATCAGCCAGTACCTGGAACTGACCGGCGACTATGAGGGCCTGGAAGTGCTGAACTTCTATAAAGCCTACCGCGCGCTGGTGCGGGCCAAGGTGGCATTGTTCAGCATGCCGGCCGACGCGACTGCGGTGCAGCGCGCCACCACCCTGCGCCAGTACCGCAACTACGCCAACCTGGCGGAAAGCTACAGCACCATTCCTTCGCGCTTCATGGCCATTACCCACGGTGTTTCCGCAGTCGGCAAGAGCCATGTGGCCATGCGCCTGGTCGAAGCGCTGGGCGCGATTCGCCTGCGTTCCGATGTCGAGCGCAAGCGCCTGTTCGGCGAGCAGACTGTTGCCAACGACGTGCAGGCCGGCATTTACAGCGCCGATGCCAGCACCGCGACCTACGCGCGTCTGCATGAAATCGCCGAGGTGATCCTGCACGCCGGCTTCCCGGTAGTGATCGACGCGACTTACCTCAAGCGTGAGCAGCGCGACAACGCGGCGAAGATTGCCGAAGCCACCGGCACGCCGTTCCTGATCCTCGACTGCAACGCCCCGCAAGCCGTGATCGAGAGCTGGCTGGCGATGCGCCAGGCCGATCAGAAGGATCCGTCCGACGCCACCCTGGCAGTGATCGAAGCGCAGCAGGCCAACCGCGAAGCGCTGACGCCGGAAGAAATCCTGCGCAGCAAACGCGTGCAGACCAATGAATCCGGCACGCTGGACACCGTGGTCGCGCAGATCCGTCAGCGCCTGCCGGGTCTGTAAAAAACTATTTCGGCCGTGAAGCCCTCGCTCGCTTCACGGCCGGCAAATAGTGGCACTATACTGGCGTCATAAAACCAACAGGTGATCTGACATGAGCCAGCCAAAACTGCTCGACACTCCGCTTTACGCCCTGCTGCACAAAGATGACGTCGCAGGCTTCAACAAGGAACGCCCACTGGATGGTCCGATCGACATGGTCGGCGGCGATTTCCGGGGCCTCGACCTGCGCGAGCTGAACGCCGACGGCGTGGATTTCCGCGATGCGTACTTCCGCTCCGCCGACCTGCGCGGCATCGACTTCCGCAAGGCTTCGCTCGAAGGCGCCAGCCTGGCCCATGCGCAAATCTCCGGGGCGTACTTTCCGCCAGAGCTGAGTGCTGACGAGATTCTGATGTCGATGAATTTCGGCACACGGTTGCGCTATCGCACCCGCTGAAATCTGGAAATCTTCCTGACGCCACGCCTTTCCCCTGTGGGAGCGAGCCTGCTCGCGAAGGCGTAGTGTCAGCTGATATCGATTGTGTCTGATACGCCCTCTTCGCGAGCAGGCTCGCTCCCACATTGTTAACGCCTAACTCGCTTCCCTCTGCGTTCGCAGGTCCTTTACCCCCCCTTTCTTAGAAGCTTTTGCGTCGAATCCGACCAAACAACCACGCTTTTCCTACTGATGGCTACACTGCTGAGAAGCTCGCCCACGCACCATTCGGCCGTCGCAAGGAGGCTTGATGAATGATGAACTGCAACACCTGAAAAATCTTGGCAAGACATCGGCGCAATGGCTGCATGCCGTGGGCATCCACAGCGCCTCGGACTTGCGTCGCCTCGGTGCAGTGGATGCCTACCGGGCCGTGCGTACTCGGGGGTTTCGCGCATCGAAGGTGTTGTTGTATGCGATCGAAGGCGCGTTGATGGACGTGCACTGGAACGACATCCCCGCCGAGCGCAAGGACGCCTTGAACAAACAGCTCGAAGCCATTTCCGCGCGCCACAAGAACTGAACAGGCGCTGACGCCATGTATTTACTGGGGGAACAATCGGCCCACGCCGACGCATTGATCAATCGCTTGCAGAGTATTCCTGGGCAGTGGCTGCTGGATTTGTCGCCGTGCGCGCCGGTCATCGAGCTGGAGGCAACGGACGATCTGTTTGCACAGTTGCCGGAAGATCAGTTGTTTCTGCTGAGCGAGGGCGTGGTGCATGGCTGCATCGCGGGCCGTGCGCTGTTCTACTGGCAGGAAGGTGATCTGCTCGGCCTGCAACGTGGCGAGCAATGGAGCGACTGTCGCATTTGCAGCGACAGCGCTGTGCGCCTGGTGCCCTATGGGCGCGCTGAGGTTTTGCAGCATTTGTGTGCCGACCCTGATCGAGCGGAGCAGTTGCTGAGCTATCTGCTCGGGCAAATGGCGCTGCTCGCCCATGCCGTGGCCGAGCTGAAACCTCGGGAGTTTCGTAGCACCAACGGCTTCAAACGCGTTGAGGCGGGCGCCGTGCTGATTCAACAGGGCGATGCAGCGGATCATGTCTTTGTGATTATTGACGGGCATGCCGAGGCGTTCCTCGACGGGCACAAGGTAGGCGACGTGGCCAAGGACGAGATTTTCGGCGCCATGGCGTTGTTTACCGGCGAGCCGCGCAACGCCACGGTAGTGACGTCCGAGCCGAGCACGGTGATGTTGATTCCTGGTGATCAGTTTTTGAGCATGACTCGCAGCAATCCGAAGATCGCGCACAGCCTGATTGAGGGGATGGCTCGACGCATCGGCCAGTTGAATCGCCAGATCACGCAGTTGACGACGCAGCGCACCTAGCGCAAAGCCCTTTATTCACAGGGCCTCACCACCGCTCGCAAAACTAAATTACAGATTTGCAAAATCAGCGGTTGACGCGGTAATGAGAATCGCTATGATTATCACAACTGGTCGCGAGATCAGTCGATATTCTGAAAAGCCCTTGGTTCGGACTCTCAGATTATCTCCTCATCAGGCTAATCACGGTTATTTGACCCGGTTTTTTACCGGGTCTTTTTTTGCCTGTGGAAAAGTCATTTAGCGAATTGCTGGCGCATCTGCTCGCAGTAATCCGGCTTCGGCGTGGCCGGCGTGTACCAGACGTAATCGGCCATCGCCGCCGATACCGCAGCGCCCTGCTCGGCCAGCATCAATACGATCGGCGCCTTGCCAGCGCCGAGATCCGACAGATGCAGCGGCACGCCAACATCCTTGCGCGCATGCCAGGCACCGGCCAGCAGAATCGAAGGCATCGGCGCCGCCAGCATGCGTTCGGCCATGCGTCGATCACGCTGTTGCTGAATTGCCAACATCGCCGGCATCTGTGATTCGGGCAGCAAGCCGCAGTGGGATTCACTGATTTGCCCAAGCAAAGTTTTTTTAACCGACGGCGAATTGCTGCGCGGACCGTTCAGAGCAGGTGGATTGCGGTAGAACGCGCGGATTTCGCTGTCATCGAGATTGGCCGCCAGCAACGGATACGGCTGCGACAGGGCAAAGCGCACGATCGGCCCGTAAAGGTTCCAGTCCCAGCCCTCTTGCCAGGCCAATGCCGCGGGCAGATCTGCCGGAACGGATTTCGACTGGCGTGCCGCATCGACTTTCGCTTGTTGAACCGGCGAGAGCATTTCCAGCAGCAGACTGCCTTGCGCTCGCTGCTCGCCGAGCGACTGCAACAGCCACATCTGTGCGGCATGGTGATCGGCGTTGTCGTGCTGCTCACCGATGATCAAACGCTCAGGCTCAGCCAGACGCGTCAGCAATTGCTGCGCCGTAAGTACCTCGCCGCTGCGCAGATCGCGGATATCAGCGCCCACCGGCGGAGCCGCCACGTGCTGACAGCCCGCGAGCAACACCAGCGCCAACAACCACAATCCACGCATGCGACACCTCGATGATGATTCAGCGGGCGATGATCAGCGGATGCCCACGCTCCGGGTGCGGTTGCACCAAAACCTCCAGGCCGAACACTGCTTTAAGCGTATCCGGACGCAGCACCTGCTGCGGAGTATCCAGCGCAACCGGGCGCCCCTCCTCCAGCAACAGCACGCGATCACAATAGCGTGCCGCCAGATTCAGATCATGCAGGATCACCAGTACCGTCGCGCCGCGATCGGCGAACTCGCGCACCGCCTGCAAGGTGGTGTGCTGATGCAGCGGATCGAGCATGGATGTCGGTTCGTCGAGCAACAGGGTTTGCCCGGCCTGACCCGGCCAGAGTTGCGCCAGCACCCGCGCCAGATGCACGCGCTGACGCTCGCCACCGGACAACGCCAGATAACTGCGCCCACTCAGGTGCCCGGCATCGGCGGCGGCCAGCGCTGCCGCGACGATTTCGTCATCACGTACGCGCCCGGTCTGGTACGGCAAGCGGCCCATGCCGACGACCTCTTCCACGGCGAAGGCAAAATCCAGCGTCGAAACCTGCGGCAACACCGCCAGTCGTTGTGCCCGCTGCGTTCCGCTCCAGTGGCTCAAAGTCTGACCATCGAGCGAGACATTGCCGTCGCTGGCGGGCAACTCACCACACAATGCGCCAAGCAACGTGCTCTTGCCGGCGCCGTTCGGTCCCAGCACGCCAAGCACTTGACCGGGTTCGAGCCCGAGCGTAACCCCACTGAGCACAGCCTTACGGCCACGGCGGACATGCAGATTGTGCGCAGACAACATCAGGCACGCCCTCGCAGCAGCAGATAAAGGAAGAACGGCGCACCGATAAACGCGGTGACAATGCCGATCGGCAACTCCGCCGGCGCCAGCGCCAGGCGCGCCACCAGATCGGCGAGCAATAACAGGCTCGCACCCGCCAAAACCGAGGCTGGCAACAGAACTTTGTGATCGGGGCCGGCCAGCAGGCGCACCAGATGCGGCACCACCAGCCCGACAAAACCGATCATGCCCGCCGCCGCCACCGCCGCGCCGACACCCAGCGCTGTACAGAACACCAGTTCGCGCTTGAGCCGTTCGACATCGATGCCCAGATGACCGGCCTCGGATTCACCGAGCAACAAGGCATTCAATGCCTTGGCCCGACGCGGCAGCCACAGCGCCACGCCGATGGTGATGATCAGCAGAGGCCAAAGCCGCGCGTAACTGGCGCCGTTGAGGCTGCCCAGGTTCCAGAACGTCAGGGTGCGCAGCGTGGCGTCATCGGCCAGATAAGTGAACAGACCGACCGCCGAACTGGCCAGCGCCGTCAGCGCGATACCGGCCAGCAACATGGTCGCCACATGGGTCTGACCGTTGCGCCGGCCCAGCCGGTAGACCAGCGCCGTCACTCCAAGTCCGCCAAGAAACGCACACACCGACAACAGATATGGCCCGAACCACTCCGGCAGGCCGCCAAAGAACGAGCCGCCGACAATCGCAATCGCCGCGCCGAGTGCCGCGCCACTGGACACCCCGACCAGCCCTGGATCGGCCAGCGGATTACGAAACAGGCCCTGCATCGCCACCCCGGACAGCGCCAGCACGCCGCCGACCGCCAAGCCGAGCAAGGTTCGCGGCAGGCGGATCTGGCCGAGAATCAGCTCAGCCTGCTCCAATCCTTGCGGCGCCAACGGCACGCCGATCAGACGCAGCGCCGCGCGCAAGGTATCGAACAGCGGCAGGCTCACCGGCCCCAGCGCCAGCGACAGCCAGATCGCCAGCAGACACAGCAATGTCAGGCCGATAAACAAGCCACGGGGTTTGACCAGTGTGGTCATTGGCGGCCCTTGGCCGGGTAGAAGCCGTCAGTCAGGGTTTGCAAAGCAGCCGGCAACCGCGGCCCGAGACCGCCCACCAGCAGCGTCGGATCCAGCTCCATTACCCGCCCGCTCTTGGCCGCCCGGCTGGAATTGAGGATCGGGTTTTCCTTGAACAATGCCGCTTTTGCGGCCTCGCCGGCCAGCGCACGGTCAGCGAACACCAGCACTTCGGGATCGAGGCTGGCGAGGGATTCGACAGAAAACGGTTTGTAGCCGGTATGCGTCGCAAGGTTGTGCCCGCCAGCCTGTTGCAGCAACCAATCGGCGGCGGTGTCCTTGCCGGCGATCAACGGCTTGCCGCCGGCATGCCCGAGCAACAGCAACACGCCGGGGGCTTTCTGCGTGGTCTGCACTTGGGCAACGCGCGCTTTCTGCGCCTGGAGCTGCTGTTGATAACTCTGCAGCAACTGCGCTGCCTGGCTTTGTGCGCCGAGCAACTGGCCCAAACGAGTGACATTCTTTTCCAGTGTCGGCAGATCAGGCTGTGCCGAGAACAACTCGACTTTCACCTTGGCGGCTTTGACTTGCGCCAGAACCGGCGGCGGCCCCATTTCTTCGGTACCGACCAGAATGTCCGGGCGCAGGCTCAAGATGCCTTCCGCCGACAGGCTGCGCTGATAACCAATACTCGGCAGCGCCTGCAACGATTCGGGATGCTGGCTGGTGGTATCGACCCCCACCAGCTTCGACTCGCCCCCCAACGCGCTGACCCATTCCGACAGCGCGCCACCGGCGCTGACCCAGCGTTGCGGTAAATCCGCCGCAGCCGCCTGATGACTGAGAAAAAAGCCGACACACAGCACGGCAACGCGGGTTTTCAGGCGCATACACAGCTTCCTTGAACAAGGTTTCCCGGGCATCGGCGCAGCGAGCCAAGTATCCTCGGCAACGGCCAGACTCCCTGTGGGAGAAGGCCGCCATTTGATAATTGTTTGCATTTGAACGTCAAGCTCGGACATATCCAGACACGAGCGGACATTTGAGGATAGCCATGAAGTTTCTCTGCGCCGGCAGCGATCTGGCCGAAGGTGGCAGTCGCGGTTTCGAAATTGAAGGCAAAAAGCTGTTTGCCGTGCGTCGTGGCGGCAAGGTGTTTGTCTATTTCAATCGCTGCCCGCATCGCGGCGTCGGGCTGGAATGGCAGCCCGACCAGTTTCTCGACCCAAGCAACAGCCTGATCCAGTGCGCCACCCATGGTGCACTGTTTCTGATCGAGGACGGCGAATGCGTCGCCGGCCCCTGCGCCGGGCAATCGCTCACGGCAATTGAATGCCGGGAAGATACACAAGGCGTTTGGATCGACGTTTAACCGTTTAGCCGCACATCGAGTCGGCGGTCGATGACCATCTCTTCATGGTCCAGGCGCACGCCGTACGCCAACACCTCGACACCGCAAGCAACCGCTTCACGCAGCGCCTCGGCGTAAGCCCAATCGATTTCCTCGGCCGGGCGCACGGCATCGATGCCTGTGAGGTTCACACAGTACAGCTGCACCGCCCGAATACCGTCGCGCGCCAGATGCGCCAGCTCGCGCAGATGCTTGGCGCCGCGCTGGGTCACCGCATCGGGAAACGCCGCCACCGGCGTGCCGTCAAAGCCCAAGGTGACGCTTTTGACTTCGACATACGCCGGGCCGCTGGGGTATTCGAGGCGGAAGTCGATGCGGCTTTTTTCCTGCCCGTAGGCAACCTCACGCTTCAATGCGGTAAAACCGTTCAACTCGGTGATCACGCCCGCCTGCAAGGCTTCCTCAACCAAGCCGTTGGCGCGCCCGGTGTTGACGCAAAACAGCCGGCCCTGCGGGGTTTCGCCAATTTCCCAAGTGCCGGGCAACTTGCGTTTAGGGTCGTTCGAGCGGCTGAACCAGACCTGCCCGCCCTCGACTTGGCAATTGAGCATCGAACCAGTGTTAGGGCAGTGAATGGTCAGCAATTCGCCGCTAACGGTCTCGATATCGGCAAGAAAACGCTTATATCGGCGAATCAGCCGCGCTTCTTCCAGAGCAGGATAAAAGCGCATCAGCCTTGCCAGCTCTTCAAGCCGCGCGCAATGCGCTCAACCGCTTCCTGTAAACGTGCGAGGTTTTGTGTGTAAGCGAAGCGCACGTGATGGCTGGCCTGATAACGACCGAAATCCAGTCCCGGCGTAAAGGCAACGTGCTCGGTTTCGAGGAAATGTCGGCAGAATGCGAAGGCATCACCGCCGAAACGGCTGATATCGGCGTACAGATAAAACGCGCCTTCCGGCTCAACGGCGATGTTGAAACCGAGTTCACGCAGCGCCGGCAGGAGGAAGTCGCGACGGCGCGCAAACTCGGCGCGGCGCTCTTCGAGAATCGCGATGGTGGCCGGCTCGAAACAGGCGAGCGCCGCGTATTGCGCCATGCTCGGCGCACTGATGTAGAGGTTCTGCGCGAGTTTTTCCAGCTCGCTGACCGCCGCGTCCGGTGCGACCAGCCAGCCCAGGCGCCAACCGGTCATGCCGAAATACTTGGAGAAACTGTTGAGGACAAATGCGCTGTCATCGACTTCCAGCACACTGGCGGCATCGGTGCCGTAAGTCAGGCCGTGGTAGATCTCATCCACCACCAAGTGCCCGTGCCTGGCCTTGATCGCTGTGGATAATCCGCCCAGTTCATCGCGGGTCAGCAAAGTGCCCGTCGGGTTGGCCGGCGAAGCGACAAGGGCGCCGACACTGTCGTGATCCCAATGCCGCTCGACTAGATCCGGGGTCAGTTGATAACGCACCTCCGGCCCGACCGGCACCAGTTGCGCCGCGCCTTCGACCAGCCGCAAGAAATGCCGATTGCACGGGTAGCCGGGGTCTGCCAACAGCCAGTGTTTACCCGGATCGACCAACAGGGCACTGGCCAGCAACAGCGCGCCGGAGCCGCCCGGCGTGATCAGAATCCGTCGTGGGTCGATATTCAGGCCGTAACGCGATTGGTAGAAACCGGCGATCGCCTCGCGCAGTTCGGGAATGCCACGGGCGGCGGTGTAGCGGGTCTTGCCGGCGCTCAACGCAGCTTGTCCGGCGCGGATGATCGGCTCGGCGGTGGTGAAGTCCGGCTCGCCGATTTCCAGATGGATCACGTCGTGGCCTTCGGCCTGCAATTCATTGGCCCGCGCCAGCAGCGCCATCACATGGAACGGTTCGATCGCACGACTGCGCGCACTGTAGGGGCCCATTGGAATGCCTTCGACGGAAAAAAGAGACGATTCTACCTGTCTGCCGGAACGAGCGAGAACCCGTGGAGGTCACAGCCTCAAGAACGCTGGACTGTAACGATCTGAACGTACGCTCCAGGATTGACTAAAATCAGTGATTGAACAGGCCTCCCTTCCCACAGACACGGCTTGTCAGATATCTGCAAGCGCCACCCGCCGGGGGCTCGACATCCGGGAGTAGCGCAGGCTGATTTGATCTGGTAAGTTCGCCCGCTTGCAGCCGCAGGGCCGGCAGGTGTCGGTGATGGAGCAATCCTGCGCAATGGATTACAAGAGTAGAGGCGGTCTATTTCATGTCCACCCAAGCAAAGCAACAGCAGAAAGACACGATCAGCGGCTTCGAACCTTACGTTTCGAAGGCGGGTGAAGAGTACATGGGCGCTCCAATGCGCGCGCACTTCACCAAGATCCTGAACAAGTGGAAACTGGACTTGATGCAGGAAGTCGACCGCACGGTTGATCACATGAAAGACGAAGCGGCCAATTTCCCTGACCCGGCCGACCGTGCCAGCCAGGAAGAAGAGTTCGCCCTCGAACTGCGCGCCCGCGACCGCGAGCGCAAGCTGATCAAGAAAATCGACAAGACGCTGCAACTGATCGAAGACGAAGAGTACGGCTGGTGCGAGTCCTGCGGCATCGAGATCGGCGTCAAGCGCCTCGAAGCCCGCCCGACAGCGGATCTGTGCATCGACTGCAAGACCTTGGCGGAAATCAAGGAAAAGCAGGTCGGCAAGTAATATCGACCTGAACGAAAAACGGAGCGTGCGAACGCTCCGTTTTTGTTTCTGTGTTTTGCCCGCGGAACCTGCTTCTGCCTCTGTGGGAGCGAGCCTGCTCGCGAAAGCGTCCCTTCAGACAGCTCATTATTGCCTGACACAG
>NZ_WBRZ01000077.1:0-20885 GCF_008923895.1 Pseudomonas sp. GXM4 | reverse complement strand
GGAGCGAGCCTGCTCGCGAAAGCGGTGGGTCAGTCAAGGGTGATGTCGGCCGGACTGACGCTTTCGCGAGCAGGCTCGCTCCCACAGGGTTTTGCGGTGTTTCCGGATGGCGAGAGTGGACCAGCGCATTCGCGGCGGCGACGGCGATACTCAGCACCCGTCCGAGTGGTAAGCCGGCGGCGTCGATCAGTCCAGCCATCGGCGCGCCCCATTGCGGGTAGACCAACACCGGCCCGTCCGCCGAGCGAATCAGCGCGAGCGGGTTGAGCGCCCACTGCGAAGGCAACTGCAAATGGAAATCGCGCTCCAGCCGCTGGCACAGCGCCGGACGCTGGATCGGCGCACGCACAGCGAACCAGCTCTGGCCCGAGCGGCCGTCTTCAAGGCTGAACCAGGTCAGTTCATGGTCACGGCGCAGCAGACTGAACCGACAGTTCTCCAGCCATGCTTCATCGAGCATCGGCGCATCGGCCACGCGGGAAATTGCAGAGGAGGATGGCTGGCCGGGCATACGCATTCACCGCTGGAAATGGGATTCAGGCTGGTGGCGAAGTATACCCAGCGTTTTTTTGCCAGAGGGCCAGCCGCTGCGCTGATGTCCGTCCGCAGCCTCAAGATGGCCGTCCAGAGCCTTGCGCCGCTGTTTCTTGCGCTATAAAAACGCACGTCTTATCCCTCGGGATAATTGCTTTATGCCAGGCCGTCCCCTAGCGTACGAACCTGATAACCCGGCGCCCGCGCCCTGTCCTTCTCACCGCAACGCAGAGGCCCGCATGATCCGACTCGGCCAAGCCACGATTTCTTTGGAACGGCGCGAAGCCTTTCTCGATGGCCGGCCCTTGCGCATGGGCGGGCGGGCGTTCGAAATACTTTCGGTACTGATGCAGGCCGATGGGCGCATCGTCAGCAAGGACGAGCTGATCAATCAGGTGTGGCCGGACATCGTCGTCGAAGAGAACAATCTGCAAGTGCAGATTTCCTCGCTGCGCAAACTGCTCGGGGAAAAAGAAATCATCCAGACGGTTGCCCGTCGAGGTTACCGATTATTGAAAGACCGCGAACCCAAACTGCCCGTGTTCAACGCCCTGGCCTCGGCGCCGATGGTGGCGCAGCCGCCGTTGGTCGATACGCAATCGGTGCCGGTGTTCATCGTTGACGATGAGGCCTGCGTGCGCAGCGCCTTGAGCCGCTTGTTGCGCGCCGAAGACATCGAACACCGGATTTTCCAGTCCGCCGAAGAACTGCTCGAGGCCGACATCGCCAATGGCCCGGCGTGCCTGTTGCTCGACGTCAGCCTGCCCGAAACCACAGGGCTGCAATTGCAGGCGGCGCTGAACGAGCGCGGCTTGCCGTGGCCGGTGATCTTCATGACCGGCCACGGCACGATTCCGATGTCGGTGCAGGCGATGAAGGCCGGCGCGGTGGAGTTCCTGACCAAACCATTCAATGACGATGAACTGCTCGGCATTCTGCGCAGCACCCGTCAACACGCCGCGACGGCGTTCAATCAATGGCAACGTGTTCAGCACGCGCGGCAATTGGCGGCGCAACTGACACCGCGTGAGCGCGAGGTGCTGCCGCTGATCGTCGGTGGCCTGTCGAACAAGCAGATCGCCAACCAGTTGGGCACCAGCGAAGTGACCGCCAAGGTTCATCGCAAACACATCATGGCGAAGATGCAGACCCGCTCGCTGGTCAACCTCGTCGAACTCTACGGACTGATCAGCGCTGCGCCTTCGCCTGGCCCATCGAGCCTGTCGTGAGCGCCCCGGCGGGTCGCCCGACGGCGATCGAGAACACTCGACCGACGATTGTCTGCATCGTCGATGACGACGCGTCGGTGCGCAAAAGCCTGTCGAATCTGCTGCGTTCGGTCGGTTATCGCGCGCAGGTTTATGCCAGTGGCGAAGCGTTTCTCGCCGAAGCCGACTTCGCCGAAATCGCCTGCCTGCTGCTGGATCTGCGCATGCCCGGCCTGTCCGGCATCGACGTGATGCGCCAACTGCCGCGACAGTTTCCGGTGATCTGCATGTCCGCCCATTGGGACGAGGCGGCGCTGGCTGAGTCCGGGCATTACCAGGCGTTTGAATGCCTGTGCAAACCCTTCGAAGAAGAGGTTTTGCTGGCGGCACTCGACAAGGCCCTGCACCGCCAGCACTGATCGCTTCAGCTGTCCTGCGTGTCTTGTTCCGCAGTTTCGATCGCGGGCAGCGACTCAGTCATCGAAGCGTGACACACCGCCAGAATCTCATCGGCCAGCGCCGAGTCATCCGGGCAGGCGCGCGACAGCATGATCGCCCCGACGGCGCGGGCCAGCAGGTCGATCATCCGGGTCCTGCCCTCACCTTGCGGTGCATCCGCTGCCGTCGGGTATCTCTCGCCGAGCGTCTGCAACGTGCGCTCAATGCCTTCAGCGAACGCCGCTTTCACGTCCCCGGACTGCCGCGCCGCATCGCCGCACAGCGCTGCCATGGTGCAACCGGTGGAGCGTCCGTCGCGATGGTCGCGCGACACGTACACGTCGATGAAATCCTGCACGCTCATGCTTTCGGCGGCGGCCGTGGACTGCGCCAGGCTGTTGGCGGAGGCTTCGGCCATCAGGTCGGCCTTGGAGCCGAAGTGTTTGTAGAAACCGCCGTGAGTAAAACCGGCGGCCGCCATCAGGTCAGCCACGCCGACCCCGTCATAACCGCGTTCGCGGAACATCACTGATGCCGTTTCGACAATGTGCTCGCGATTGGCCTGAGCCTGAGCCTTGGATACGCGCATGTTGAATACCTCCAGCGCTGAAAATTCATCGGCCGATGATACATAGATGTTGGCCATAATCAAAACCGTTGACAGTTTAGATTTGGATCATCATCCTAAAGGCCCGCAATCAGTCTTCAACTGACAAAGAGCCCACACCATGACTACTCGCCCTACTGTTCTGATTACTGGCGCCTCCACCGGCATCGGCGCGGTCTACGCCGCACGTTTCGCCCAGCGCGGTCACGATCTGGTGCTGGTCGCCCGTGACCAGTCGCGCCTGGACACCCTTGCTGCCGGTTTGCGCGCTGAACACAACGTCAATGTCGAAGTGCTACAGGCCGACCTGACGCAACTGAGCGACCTGCAAACCGTCGAGGCGCGTCTGCGTGACGACGCGCGCATCGGTATCCTCGTCAACAATGCCGGCGCGGCGCAGTCCGGTACCTTCATCGAGCAGAGCACCGACAGCGTGGCGCAACTGGTCGCGCTCAACACCACGGCGCTGGTGCGTTTGGCCAGTGCGATCGCCCCGCGTCTGGCCAAGGCCGGCGACGGCGCGATCATCAACATCGGCTCGGTGGTCGGCCTGGCGCCGGAGTTCGGCATGTCGGTGTATGGCGCGACCAAGGCGTTCGTACTGTTCCTCTCCCAGGGCCTGAGCCTGGAACTGTCGCCACAAGGCGTGTATGTGCAAGCCGTATTGCCTGCGGCCACTCGCACGGAAATCTGGGACCGCGCCGGTATCGACATCAACACCCTCACCGACATCATGGAAGTCGGCGATATGGTCGATGCCGCGCTGGTCGGTTTCGACCGTCGCGAAGTCGTGACCATCCCGCCGCTGCACGAAGGCGAGCTCTGGGATGCCCTGCAAACCGCGCGGCAGGGCCTGTTGGGGCAGATCCGCCAGTCGGCGGTGGCGCAACGTTATCTGACTCAGGCCTGACCTCATCCAGACCCGCCGCTATGCCGGCGGGTTTCTACCGAAAGAGCATCCGCAATGAAGGCATTTTTCATCGAGCGCTACGGCAAGCAGAACGGCCGGATCGGCGACATCCCGGAACCGCAGGTCGGCGCGCACGACGTGCTGATCGAAGTGCGCGCCAGCAGCGTCAATCCGCTGGACCTGAAGATTCGCAGCGGCGAATTCAAGATGATCCTTCCCTATCAAATGCCTTTGATATTGGGCAACGATGTCGCCGGCGTGGTGCTCAGCACCGGTGCGGCGGTCAAGCGTTTCAAGCCGGGCGATGAGGTTTATGCGCGTGCGCCTGTAAACAGGATTGGCACGTTTGCCGAACGCATCGCTGTCGATGAAACAGCGATCGCGTTAAAACCCGCCAATCTCGTTATGACCGAGGCGGCTTGCATGCCGCTGGTGGCGTTGACGGCGTGGCAGGCCCTGGTCGAGGTCGCCGGGCTGCAAAAAGGCCAGAAGGTGCTGATTCACGCCGGCTCCGGTGGCGTTGGCACGGTCGCCATTCAACTGGCCAAACACCTCGGCGCTTTTGTTGCGACTACGACCAGCACGGCGAATGTCGCGTGGGTCAAGGCGCTGGGCGCTGATGTGGTGATTGATTACAAGCAGCAGGATTTCGCCATTGAACTGCGCGACTACGACGTGGTGCTCAACAGCCTCGGCGGCGATGTGCTGGAGAAATCGTTGCAGGTGTTGAAACCGGGCGGGCAACTGATTTCCCTGTCGGGGCCGCCGACTACGCAGTTCGCTCGGGAGCAGGGTTTGTCCTGGCTGCTGGGGCTGGTCATGCGCCTGCTCAGCAGCGGCATTCGACGTAAAGCACGCAAGCGGGGGGTGGGTTATTCGTTTCTGTTCATGCGTGCCGATGGCGTTCAGTTGCAGAAAATCACTGCGTTGATTGAGGCAGGAGTGATCAAACCGGTGGTTGATCGTACTTTTCCGTTCGATCAGATAGCTGACGCGTTGCACTACGTAGAAAAAGGCCGGGCAAAGGGCAAGGTTGCCATCGTGATCGATCCTGAAACGCCCTCACCCTAACCCTCTCCCAGAGGGAGAAGGAACTGACCGAGCTGAATGCGCGAGTAACGCCGACCTGAGATACCGAGTCGAACACATATCCTAAAAAGCCCACAAATCAGCTCCCTCTCCTCGGGGAGAGGGCTGGGCGGGCGGCGTTCCGATGAGGGGTGAATTCAACGCGGTGTTTGTACATGTGCATTGCAACTGCAAGCCCGACTCGCCATCCCCGCCGAGACGTCGAGAAACCCCTCTCAACTTGCGTTTTGCTAATCCTGCACCACGCTTGATTCACAGAAGTGCACGTTTTCATGGCAAAACTGCGGTTAACTGAATGGTTAGTTACCGCTATAATCCCGCGCTTCATTCAAACGGGACTTTCAATGTGAACCACAGTCAACGCGTCTCAGGCGTTTCAACGTTCATTCTGGTCGGCCTTGGCGTGATCATCGCCCTGCTCGGTCTGGCGCTCGCGGCCGGCGGTGTGAAGCTGGTCAGCCTGGGCGGTTCCTGGTACTTCTTGGTCGGCGGTCTGGCGATGACCGTTTCCGGCGTGCTGATCGCCCTGAAGAAAACTGCAGGCGCCTGGCTGTTCGCCGCATTTCTCGTGGCCACCGCGATCTGGGCCGTGGCTGACGCCGGGCTGGTGTTCTGGCCGGTGTTCTCGCGGCTGTTCATGTTCAGCGCGATCGGTATGGTCGTCGCTCTGGTCTACCCGCTGCTGGCGCGCGCTAATGGCCGCGTCGCCGGTCGTGGTGCGTATGCCGTGGCCGCTGTGCTCGCGGTTGGTGTGGCCGTTGCTGCAGGCAACATGTTTGTCGCTCACCCAACCGTTGCCGCGACTGGCACTGGCCCGGGCCTGACTCCGGTCGAGCCGGCCAAGGCGCAGAAAGACTGGGCGCACTACGGCAACACCGAAGGTGGCAGCCGCTTCGCCGCGATCGACCAGATCAATCGCAACAACGTCGACAAATTGAAAGTTGCGTGGACCTATCACACCGGGGACGTCGCCGAGAGCGATGGCAACGGCGCCGAAGACCAGCTCACCCCGCTGCAGGTCGGCAACAAAGTATTCATCTGCACCCCACACAACAACCTGATCGCCCTCGATGCCGACACCGGCAAAGAGCTGTGGAAGAACGCGATCAACGCGCAATCGAAAGTCTGGCAGCGCTGCCGTGGCATGGCCTATTTCGACGCCACCGCGACCATCGCTCAGCCGAGCAATTCTTCGATCATCGAAGTCAAACCCGAGCCGGCCGCCAACTGCCAGCGTCGTCTGCTGACCAACACCATCGATGCCCGCCTGATCGCGGTCGATGCTGACACTGGCGAGTTCTGCCAGGGTTTCGGCAACAACGGCCAGGTCGATCTGAAGGCCGGTCTGGGTGATGTTCCGGACAGCTACTATCAGTTGTCGTCCGCGCCATTGATGGCTGGCACCACCGTGGTGGTTGGCGGTCGTGTTGCCGACAACGTGCAAAGCGACATGCCCGGCGGTGTGATTCGTGGTTTTGACGTAATCACGGGCACCATGCGCTGGGCGTTCGACCCGGGCAACCCGCAGGATCGCAACGCACCGGCCGACGGCAAAACCTACGTGCGCAGCACGCCGAACAGCTGGGCGCCGATGTCCTACGACGCGGCGACCAACACGGTGTTCCTGCCGATGGGCAGCTCGTCCACCGACATTTATGGTGTCGAGCGCAGCGAACTGGACCACAAGTACGGCGCCTCGATCCTCGCGCTGGACGCCAGCACCGGTGAAGAACGCTGGGTGTTCCAGACCGTGCACAACGATCTGTGGGACTTCGACCTGCCGATGCAGCCGAGCCTGATCGACTTCGACAAGGACGGTCAAAGCGTTCCGGCGCTGGTCATCGGTACCAAGGCCGGGCAGATCTATGTGCTCGACCGCGCCACCGGCAAGCCGCTGACCGAGGTCAAGGAAGTACCGGTGAAAGCCGCGAACATCCCCAACGAGCCGTACTCGCCGACTCAGCCGAAATCCGTGGGCATGCCGCAGATCGGCGCGCAGCACCTGACCGAATCGGACATGTGGGGCGCCACGCCGTACGACCAGTTGCTCTGCCGCATCGACTTCAAGAGCATGCGCTACGACGGCCTGTACACCGCGCCGGGTACCGACAAATCGCTGAGCTTCCCGGGTTCGCTGGGCGGCATGAACTGGGGCAGCATCTCCACTGACCCGGTGCACGGTTTCATCTTCGTCAACGACATGCGCCTGGGTCTGTGGATCCAGATGATCCCGTCGCAAAACAAAGGCCAGGCCGCTGGCGGTGGCGAAGCGCTGAACACCGGCATGGGCGCTGTTCCACTCAAAGGCACGCCGTACGCGGTGAACAAGAACCGCTTCCTGTCGGTGGCCGGCATTCCGTGCCAGGCGCCGCCGTTCGGCACTTTGACCGCGATCGACATGAAGACCCAGAAAGTCGCATGGCAGGTTCCGGTGGGCACCGTTGAAGACACCGGTCCCCTGGGCATCCGCATGCACCTGCCGATCAAGATCGGTCTGCCAACCCTCGGCGGCACCCTGTCGACCCAGGGCGGCCTGATCTTCATTGCCGGCACCCAGGACTTCTACCTGCGCGCCTTCAACAGCGGCAACGGCGAAGAAGTCTGGAAAGCCCGTCTGCCGGTCGGCAGCCAGGGCGGCCCGATGACCTACGTTTCGCCGAAGACCGGCAAGCAGTACATCGTCGTCACCGCTGGCGGCGCACGCCAGTCAACTGATCGTGGCGATTACGTGATGGCTTACGCCCTGCCGTAACTCGCTGCCGCACAACCAACTTCCCCCCAGCGCGCGGTGCCCCAAAGCACCGCGTCGCCGTTTTATTGCGTTAAAGATTTCAGCAGGAAGGATTCACATGTCATCGGCTGTTCGCTTTTCTCGTACCAAGCTTTCCACTGGCCTGTTGCTGGGCCTGAGCTGCGCCACTGCCCTCCCCGCGCTGGCCGCCAGCGATTCCGATCTGCTGACCCGCAGCACCCTCACCGGTGATTGGGGCGGCTTGCGCCATCAACTCGATGAAGACGGCGTCAAATTCACTGGCGATTACAGCGGCGAAACCGCCTATAACGCCGACGGCGGCCTGCACCGCTCGGCGCGCTACTCGCAGAACATCAAGCTCGGCGTGCAGTTTGATCTGAGCAAACTCTACGGCGTCGACAACGCCGGCAAAGTGCAACTGACCATCAACGACCGTCGCGGTAACAGCGCTTCGGAAGATCTGGTCGGCAACCGCCTGCCGATTCAGGAAAACTACGGCGGCCTGTACACGCGCCTGACTGAACTGAGTTACGAGCGTAGCCTGTTCACCCCGGCGCTGAACGTGAAGCTCGGCTACATGGCCATGGGCAACGACCTCGGCGGTCTCGACAGCGGCATTCTGTGCAACTTCATGAACGCCGGTTTCTGCGGCCATCCGCTGAACATGTCCGGCGGCAGCGGCTGGACCAACTACCCCAACGCGCGTCTGGGCGTGCGGGTCAAATACGACCTGTCGCCGTCCTGGCAACTGCGTGTGGCGGCGTTCAACGTCGACCCAGAAAGTAACGGCAATTCCAGCCGCGCCTGGCATCTGGGGCCTAAGCACACCACCGGCACCGTCGTGCCGATCGAGTTGGTGTACAAGCACGCCGGCGAGCTGCCGGGTGAGTACAAGCTCGGCTATTACTACGACAGCTCCGACGTCAAACGCATTGGCAGCGACGACGAGGTGTCCGGGCGTGGCGGGCATTATCTGCTGATCGATCAGGCCGTATGGCGTTCGCCGACCTCCGAAGGCCGCAGCCTGCATGCTTTCGGTCAGTATTCGGCGGCCAGTGAAGCGGCCTCGCCATTCAGCAAGTGGTACGGCACTGGCGTGGTGTTGTACAAACCGTTCGAAGGCCGTCCGCGTGACACCCTGGCGCTGGGTTATGGCCGCGCCGTGCCGAACCCACGCAGCCGCGATGTGCAGCAGGATGCCGCGCTGGCCAATGGTGCTGCGTTCCCGCATCTCGACAGTGCCGAACAGTTGATTGAGTTGGGCTATGGCTACCAGGCCACCCCATGGCTGACCCTGCGCCCGAACCTGCAATACATCATCGAACCGGGGGCGTTTTCCGGGCAGGACATCGATAATGCGCTGGTGGTGGGGTTGCAGGTGAAGGCTGCGCTTTAAGCCTTGTAATGGATGTCATGCCGTCATCGCTGGCAAGCCAGCTCCCACAGGGTTTGACGGCGGACACAAAATCCCGGCAACACCCAAAACCCTTGTGGGAGCTGGCTTGCCAGCGATAGCGGTGGGTCAGGCAATACAGCTCCAACAAGGCTCGGAGTTGCGCCTCCCCCACCTGTCGAAATTAATTCCAGCCCATCGGTGAATTATTTCGTGTCCGCATGTATCTGAGCCAGAAGAGCCGGCGCCATCATGGAGATGGCATCGCAGCGGTAATCTGGATCAGCGAGCGGGAACAGCGCAATGAAATCACGCAAGAACACTGTCAAACCGATCGGTTTGAAAGACATCACCATTGTCGACGACGCCAAGATGCGCAAGGCGATCACCGCCGCCGCACTGGGCAACGCCATGGAATGGTTCGACTTTGGCGTCTACGGCTTTGTCGCCTATGTGCTCGGCAAGGTCTTCTTCCCCGGCGCCGATCCCGGCGTGCAAATGATCGCCGCGCTGGCGACCTTCTCCGTACCCTTCCTCATCCGTCCGCTTGGCGGTTTGTTCTTCGGTGCGCTCGGCGACAAATACGGACGACAGAAAGTCCTCGCCGCGACCATCGTCATCATGTCCCTGAGCACCTTCGCTATCGGCCTGATTCCGTCTTATGCCTCGATCGGCATCTGGGCGCCGATCCTGCTGTTGCTGGCGAAAATGGCCCAAGGCTTCTCGGTCGGTGGCGAATACACCGGCGCCTCGATCTTCGTCGCTGAATACGCGCCCGACCGTAAGCGCGGCTTCCTCGGCAGTTGGCTGGATTTCGGCTCGATCGCTGGTTTCGTCTTCGGCGCCGGCGTGGTGGTGCTGATCTCGACGATTCTCGGTGAACAGCGCTTCGAAGAATGGGGCTGGCGGATTCCGTTCTTCCTCGCCCTGCCGCTGGGCATGATCGGCCTGTATCTGCGCCACGCCCTCGAAGAAACCCCGGCGTTCCAGCAACACGTGGAAAAACTCGAACAAGGCGATCGCGAAGGTCTCGCCAGTGGCCCGAAAGTGTCGTTCAAGGAAGTCGCGACCAAACACTGGCGCAGCCTGATGACCTGCATCGGTGTGGTGGCGGCGACCAACGTCACCTATTACATGCTACTCACCTACATGCCGAGTTACCTGACGCACAACCTGCACTACAGCGAAAACCACGGTGTACTGATCATCATCGCGATCATGGTCGGCATGCTCTTCGTGCAGCCGCTGATCGGTTTCATCAGCGACAAGATCGGCCGCAAGCCCTTCATCGTCGTCGGCAGCATTGGCCTGTTCATCTTCGCCATTCCGGCGTTCATGCTCATCAACAGCGGCAGCATCGCCCTGATCTTCTCCGGCCTGCTGATCCTCGCGGTGCTGCTCAACTTCTTCATCGGCGTGATGGCCTCGACCCTGCCGGCGATGTTCCCCACGCACATCCGCTACAGCGCGCTGGCCAGTGCCTTCAACGTTTCGGTGCTGATCGCCGGTCTGACCCCGACTGCCGTGGCCTGGCTGGTGGAAAGCACCAACGATCTGTACATGCCTGCGTATTACCTGATGGTCATCGCCGTGGTCGGTCTGGTCACTGGCGTGACCATGAAGGAAACCGCCAACAAGCCCCTGCGCGGCGCGGCCCCGGCGGCTTCCGACCTCGAAGAGGCCAAGGAGTTGTTGCAAGAACACCACGACAACATCGAGCAGAAAATCGAAGACATCGATGCCGAAATCGCCGCGCTGGAAGCCAAGCGCAAGGAACTGGCGCTCCAGCATCCGCGCATCGATTGATCAGTGCGGCGTCGGCAATCGGTCCGACGCCACGCCGAGCTTGAGCTAGCCTTGAAACCGGATTGCATGCCATTCAAGGAGTTCACATGTTCAAGCTGATCAAAAGTTCGGTCGCTGGTGGATTGCTCTTCGCCAGCCTCCAGGCCGAAGCCGGCGGCATCATGATTTACGAGGCCGGCCACGAAGGCACCGGTCTGGCCAACGCCGGCTCTGCGGTCATGGCCAGCGACCCGAGCATTCTGATGACCAACCCGGCGGGCATCAGCCAACTGGCCGGCACGCAGATCAACTTCAACGCGCAGTTGATCCTCGGCGACGTCAGCTTCTCCCGCGACAACGCCAATACCTTCGGCGGCAACGAAGGTGGCAACGCCTTGAAGTACCTGCCCGGCTCCAGCTTCTTCATCAGCCATCAACTCGATGAGCGCTCCTCGATCGGCTTCGGCATGTACGGCAATTTCGGTCTGGCGCTGGACTACGACGATGACTGGGCCGGGCGCTATTTCGCTCAGGAGTCGGCCATTATCGGTGTGTCGTTCCAGCCCACCTATGCCTACAAGATCACTGACGACCTGTCCGTCGGCCTCGGCCCGCGCTTCATGCTTGGCTACTTCCGCACCGAAGTGGCGGTCAACAATAACGTGCTCGGTCTGGGAAACGCCGAGGATGGTCAGTTGCGTTACAAGGACACCGACTGGGGCACGGGCGCCAACGTCGGCGTGCTCTACAACCTCAACGAGCGCACAAAGCTCGGGCTGGCCTGGACCAGCAAGATCAAGCTCAAATTCGAAGACAAACCCGAGCTGAAGAAAATCACCAATCCGCTGCTGCGTCTGGCGCTCAACCGTCTCGACGCCGATCAGCTGAACGTCGACATGAACGTGCCGCAGACCGTCACCACCAGCGTGTCCTACCAGCTCGATCCGCAGTGGACGCTGCTCGGCAGCCTCGGCTGGCAGGACTGGAGCGATTTCGGCAAGGTCGGCGTGGAAGTCGATACCGGCCTGGGCTCGACTTCCAGAACGGCGCAGCGGCAATACAAGGACACCTGGCATGCCTCGATCGGCGCGCAGCACCAGATCAACCCGAAACTGCGCTGGAACGTCGGCCTCGGTTACGACTCCTCGGCAGTGGACGACAAGGATCGCACCGTCGACAACCCGATGAACGAAGCGTGGCGCCTGGCGACCGGGGTCAGCTATGCATTGCAGGACGATGTCGATGTGCACATGAGCTACACGCTGATCTACCTCGGCGACATGGACGTGCAACAGACCAAAGCGCGCTCCGGCGGCTCGGTCTCCGGCGAATACAAAAACGCCGCCCTGCATGTGCTGGGCGGCGGCGTGGTCTGGCGTTTCTAGGGATCACTCATCCTTCGGCGCCTGCGCCGGTGCGGTGAACCACTGCTCCGGCGGCACGCGTTTTTCCTGCTGCGGATCGCCCAGGTAATGCGGCGACATGATCTGCACGCCGTATTCATTGAACACGTCCTGAATATTGGCGTGGAGCATGCTCAGCAACACCGCACGCGGGCGCGGCTGGCTGGGGATGGCTTGGGCCACCAGGCGATACTCGGGATAGAAGTCCGACAGCGCGGTCTGGAACACCTGCGCCGGCGGGTCTTCGAGCACGCCCGGCGTGCGTTTCGCCGCCTCCAGCAGCATCGCTTCGACCTGGCGCCATGGCGTGTCGTAGCCGATGGTCACCACCGTGTCGACCACGTAGCCCGGGCCTTGCACGGTGCGCGAGTAGTTCTTGGTCACGGTGCCGGTGATCATCGAGTTGGGCAGCGTCAGCACTTCACCGAGGCCAGTGCGAATCCGCGTGGTGAACATGCCCAGCTCGGTGACGGTGCCTTCGTACTCGCCGATCCTGACAAATTCGCCGGGGCGCAGGGTCCGCGTGTAGGTCAGGATCAACCCGGCCGCCGCTTGCCCGACGACGCTGGTGGCGCCAAGGGAAATCATCAGGCCGATCAGCACCGACAAGCCTTTGAACGCATCGGTCCCGGCGCCGGGCAGATAGGGATAAGCCATCGCCAGCGCAAACAGCCAGACTGCCAGTGCGGTCAGGCGTTGCGTCGGTTGCAGGGTTTCATGGTTGAGCCAGCTGAACGTCCCCGGCGCGGCCATCCGGCGCAGGATGCGTCGGGTAAATGCGGTCACGCCCCGGGCGATAAAGAAAATCGCCAGCGCCACGCCCAGCCCCGGTATCGCATCGACGATGCCCTGCAACAGATAACCTGCCAGTTCCACCAGATAGTTGTTGAGGCTTTCGCCCCACGGCCGCGTATACGGGAAGCGTGACAGGACGAAACCCAGCCATTCGTAGGACAGCAGCAGGATCAGCAACCAGCGCAGGAACAACAGACAGCGGCTGACCAACGGGTAGAGAAAATTCGAATCGATCAGTTGCACCCGCCCGACCTTCAGCGCCTTGGTGTGGCGATCCATCAGCGCCGGCAGTTTCGCCAACAGCTTGTGGCGCAGCCACGACAGGCACCAGAGCAGCGCCAGATAGATCAGCGTGGCCACCGCCGCCAGCGCCAGCGAACGCACAATCATCTGCACGTTGCGCGCCTCACGGGTTTCGTTGACCACCTGGCGCAGTTTTTCCGCTGCGCCCTCGGCGGCTTCCTGCACCGAGGAATAGGCCAGGCTGTCGACGTCTTTCGGTGCAACGATGAACGCACGGGTATTGCCGATCAGCACCATGTAACTGTTCTGGATCGAATCAGTGCTGATTTTCAGCTCAGGGTCTTCCTCCAGCGCTTCACTGATCACCCGCTTCGCCCGCTTGACCCGTGAGGCCGGCGCCTCGCCGAGGATGGTCGCGCGAAACAGCATGATGCTGCGGTTGGCCACTTTCAGTTCTACCGCTTCGTCCGTTGCTGTCGTGGTGTCTTCCAGTGCCTGGCCGAGCCCGGACCACAGTGTTGCAGCCAGCAGCATCGCCAGCATCATCAGCCTGTTACGCATGCGCCTTTCCTTATGGCTGATTGTCGTGAGAGGTTTCGTCCAGCACTTCGCTGACGTCGGCCGGCTGATAGACCCAGCCGATGAACAATTCATAACCGACCGCCAGGATCACCGGCCCGGTGAACAGGCCGATGATGCCGCTGGTGACCATGCCGCCCAGCGCGCCGATCAGCACCACCGGCATCGGCACCGCCACGCCACGCCCGAGCAGCATCGGCTTGAGCACGTTGTCGGAGAGCCCGGCGATCACCATCCACACGGCGAAGATGATCGTGCCGGGGCCGACGCCATCATGGGCGAAGACAAACACCACCACCGGCACGGTAACCAGCAGCACCGGCAGTTGCATGATGCCCAGCAGCAACACCATCAAAGCCAGCACACCGGCAGCGGGCACGCCCATGATCACCAGCGCCACACCGATCAAGATCATCTGGATAAAAGCGATACCGACCACGCCCTGCGCCACCGCGCGAATGGTCGAGGTGCACAGTTGCGCGATCTGCGGGCCACGCACCGGGCCGGAAATTCGCGTGGTGATCGCCACCGCCGTGCGATGGCCGCGTTCGCCGTGGGTCATGATCAGTCCGGCGACAATCAGCGCCACGACAAACACCACGATGCCTGCGCCGACGCCGGCGGCCTGATGCAACAGCACCCGGCCCCAACTGGTCAGGTGCGGCGCCAGTTCCTTGAACACCCAGCTCAGGTCCTGCGAAGCGTGCATCCAGATGCCATACAACGGCGCGCCGATCAGCGGCCAGTCGGCGACATTGGCGGGTGGCGGCGGAATCTCGAACTGCCCCGCTTCCACGGTTTGCATGCCCACCTTCACCGAATCGGCCACGGATGCGCCGAGCAGGCTCAGCGGCACCATCAGGATCACCAGCCCCAGCAATACCAGCACAATCGCCGCCCAACCGTAGCGGTTGCCGAGTTTTGCGCCGAGTTTCTGGTTCAGCGGGTACAGCGTGACTGCGAGGATCAGCGCCCACAGCATCACATTGAGAAACGGATGGAAAATGTCGTAGCAGAACAGCACCAGGGTCGCGATCAACCCGGCGCGGATCAGCACGTCGAGCAAGGCTTTGGAACTGTTGAAGGCAATCAGCGGCTTTTCTTCCATGGCAACATTCCTGAGCGGTGCAGCATTCGGGATGCGCTGAGCCTAGAACATGTTCGGCCGGTCTTCCTGCGGGGCGCGGCATTTGTGCCTGAATGCATTTTATTGATTCACACAGAACCTGTGGGAGCTGGCTTGCCAGCGATAGCGGCGGGTCAGCCGCCACACAGTTGCACTTGCAACCCCTCACTGCAGGAAACGGAAACATGGTGTTAAATAGGCGCCAGTCCCGACCTTGTCGCTTCAAGCCGTGCCACGAGAACCGCTATGAATACCCCTGCCCCAAACATCCACGCTCAACAGGTGACCCCATGATCGAAGTCACCGAAGTCTCCATCGCCCAACTGCGCGCCGCCCTCGAATCCGGCCAGACCACTGCCGTGGAGCTGGTGCAAGCCTATCTGGCGCGCATTGATGCCTACGATGGCGCCGACACCCCGACGGCACTCAACGCCGTCGTCGTGCGCAACCCCGAAGCGCTGAACGAAGCCCGCGCCTCCGATGCCCGCCGCGCCAAAGGTGAAACCCTCGGCCCGCTCGATGGCATTCCCTACACCGCCAAGGACAGCTATCTGGTCAAGGGCCTGACCGCCGCTTCCGGCAGTCCGGCGTTTGCCGATCTGGTCGCCCATCGCGACGCCTTCACCATCGAGCGCCTGCGCGCTGCCGGGGCGATCTGCCTGGGCAAGACCAACATGCCGCCGATGGCCAATGGCGGCATGCAACGCGGCGTCTATGGCCGCGCTGAAAGCCCGTACAACGCCGCTTACCTCACCGCACCGTTCGCCTCCGGCTCGTCCAACGGCGCCGGCACCGCGACCGCTGCGAGTTTTGCTGCGTTCGGTCTGGCCGAGGAAACCTGGTCCAGCGGTCGCGGCCCTGCGTCGAACAACGGCCTGTGCGCCTACACCCCGTCGCGCGGCGTAATCTCGGTGCGCGGCAACTGGCCGTTGACCCCGACCATGGACGTCGTCGTGCCGTTCGCGCGGACCATGGCCGACCTGCTCGAAGTGCTCGACGTGGTCGTCGCCGAAGACCCGGACACCCGTGGCGACCTCTGGCGCTTGCAACCGTGGTTGCCGATCCCGCGTGTCAGCGAAGTGCGCCCGGCTGCGTACAGTGAACTGGCCGCCGACGCCAAAGCCCTGGCCGGCAAACGCTTTGCCATCCCGCGCATGTACATCAATGCCGACCCGGACGCCGGCACCAGCGAAGCCCCCGGCATTGGCGGCCCGACCGGCCAGCGCATCAACACCCGCGCGTCCGTGATCGATTTGTGGAAGCAGGCGCGTCAGGCTCTTGAGGCCGCTGGCGCCGAAGTCATCGAAACCGATTTCCCGCTGGTCTCCAACTGCGAAGGCGACCGCCCTGGCGCACCAACCGTGTTCACCCGTGGGCTGGTGTCGAAAGAGTTTCTGCACCATGAACTGTGGGATCTGACTGCCTGGGCGTTCGACGACTTCCTGCAGGCCAACGGTGACCCGAAACTCAATCGTCTGGTCGACGTCGACGGGCCGAAGATCTTCCCGCACGACCCCGGCACCCTGCCCAACCGCGAAGGCGATCTGGCCGCCGGCATGGACGAATACGTGCGCATGGCCGAGCGCGGCATCACGCCGTGGAATGAAATCCCAACCGTGCCTGATGGCTTGCGCGGTCTGGAGCAGACCCGACGCATCGACCTCGAAGACTGGATGGACAGCCTCGGCCTCGACGCCGTGCTGTTCCCGACCGTCGCCGACGTCGGCCCGGCGGATGCGGATGTCAATCCTGCTTCGGCCGACATCGCCTGGAGCAACGGCGTCTGGGTGGCTAACGGCAACCTCGCGATCCGCCACCTCGGCGTCCCGACCGTCACCGTGCCCATGGGCGTGATGGCCGACATCGGCATGCCCGTCGGCCTGACCTTCGCCGGTCGCGCGTACGACGACTCGAACCTGCTGCGCTTCGCCGCTGCCTTCGAATCCACCGGCAGCAAACGCCAGATCCCACCGCGTACACCGCCGCTGGCTTAATGTACTGTGTCAGCTCCCACAATCTCTGTGGGAGCTTGCATGCCAGCGATGGCGGCCTGACAGCCGCCACAGTTCTACCTGACTACCCCACAAAGTTTGGTGTGAGGGCTGCCAACTCAGCACACCGGCCCAATCCTTACCAGGCCAATCCGCCGATCATCAGCGCCATCCTGATTACCACCGGCACTGACCATGATCAACCGCGCCCCCTCCCGCCTCACTCTGCTCGCCATGCTCTGCGGTCTGACCGGCACCGCCCATGCCAGCGGCTTCTTCGACGACGCCAAAAGCGATGTCCTGCTGCGCAACTTCTACCTCAGCAACGACTACCGCTCGCCCACGCCCTCCGGGAAAAACTACAAACAGGAATGGGCACAAGGCTTTATCGGCAACTTCTCATCCGGTTTCACCGAGGGCACAGTCGGTTTCGGCATCGACGCCCACGCTTTCGCCGGCCTGAAACTCGACGGCGGCAAGGGCCACTCCGGCACCGGCCTGTTACCGGTCGACAGCGATGGTCGCAGTGAAAACAACTATTCCAGCGTTGGAGGTGCGTTCAAGCTCAAGGTCTCGCGCACCACTCTGGCCTTCGGTGAAATGACCGTAGAAACCCCGGTCTTCGACACCTCCGACAAACGCCTGCAACCGGAATACGCCACAGGCTTTTTGCTCAACAGCGCCGAGTTCGACAACGTCAATCTGGTCGCCGGGCACTTCACCGCGTTCAAGAACCAGGACAGTTCTTCCGGCAAAGGCGATTTCTACGGCTACGGCGCCAACACCGAAGCGGGTGGCATCAGCTTCGTCGGTGCCGACCTGTTCAGCTCCAGCCCGGTCGGCGGCGCACTCTACGCCTCAGAACTGAGCGACACCTGGCACCAGTACTACGGCAACCTGCACTTCAAACAGTCCGGCATTCTGCTCGACGCCAACCTCTACCATACCCGCGACACCGGCCGCGCATTGGCCGGCGAGATCGACAACAGCGCCTTCAGCCTCTCCGGCAAATACAGCTTCGGCCCGCACGCGGTGATGCTCGGCTGGCAACGCATCAATGGCGACACGCCGTTCGATTTCGTCGGCGGCGACTCGATCTACCTCGCCAACTCGATCAAATACGCCGACTTCAACGGCGCCAACGAACGCTCCTGGCAAGCCCGCTACGACCTCGACCTCGGCGCCTTCGGCATCCCCGGCCTGAACTTCATGACGCGCTACGTCAGCGGCAGCCACATCGACGGCACGCACGCGCCGAAGGGCGGCGCCTACAACCCGTTCGACGCCGACAGTGGCGACTATCAACCGCAACAAGGCAGCGGCGGCAAGCACTGGGAACGCGACATCGACCTGAAATATGTCGTGCAGTCCGGCGCAGCGAAGGATCTGTCGGTGCAGCTGTCGCACGTCACCCACCGCGCCAACGAAGCGCAGGCAGGGGATGACATTGACCGGATTTACGTGGTCATCCAGTACCCGCTGGGTTTCTGAGGTAACACGATCAACCCGCTCACAGGTTCCTGCGTCGGCCACAAACCCTGAATTTGCTCCCTGAGATCCAAATCAAATGATTTCAGCGTACCGCAGCGCCTACAGCGGCTAGCCAAGTGCCATCACCTCGTTTATTCTGCGCCCCCGCATAAAAAGCCAAGCCAGGAAGGCATTGATTGACCTTCCTGTTTGTAGTCGATCAACGCAAGCAGATTCAGGGATGTACATGTTTCAGCTATTCAAACTCGGAGCGGCCGTCGTGCTCGCCGCGACGCTCAGCGGCTGCATTACCGAAAGCGCTTCCTGGGTCAGCGAACCCTTGCAACCCAAGGCAAGCGAGCCAGTCAGTTATCTCGTTGGCTCAATCGGGCCGCAATCACTCAAGCAATCAGCCGCTGACAACCAGCGAATCTTTTTCCGCAAACGCGGTTCCGAATACGGTGCGGCCGGCGTCTGGAAAATGGCCGGCGCTTACTCCACGCCGCAGGATGTTCAGGACGGTGTCGGCGCAGCGAGCGTATTCGTGCTTCCCCTGAAGCCGGGCGATTACGAGTTCTATGATTTCCAGTTCTTTTCCGCACGTTATCAACCTGGGCTAGGCACTGTTTTCACCTCGAGAGAGGCGCGGGAGAAATTCAACCTGCCGATGCGCCTGGAACCCGGCAAGGCCTATTACATCGGCGAGTTCCGCTCGTTCTGCCTGACAGCCGGTTTCTGCGCGTTCCGCTGGAGTGATCAGAACGCCCGCGATGCGCTGATTGCGCAACGTCTGGCGCCAGGATTGCCAACGCTGCAACCGCTGAAACTCGACCTGAACAGTGCTCAGCCCTACATCTTCACCGGCCCCATCCCGGGTATTGCCGTGGACGCCAAACCATGAAAAAAATCATCGCCCTCACCGCCGCCGCTCTGTTGACCGGTTGCGCGGCGACCAACACCTTGCCCGAGCGTACGCTTACGGACGCTCAGGATTATCTGCAGCCGATTCACGTTATGGTCGATGACCCGGAAAACGGCTCCAGCCTGCGCAACCACCTGCGTCAGACCGGTGTGTTCCGCACCATCGAAACCGGCAGCGGTAAAGCTGACGAGTACAACGTGCAGGTCAAACTCAATGTGGAACGACACCTACCGCCGTTTCCGGTGATTCTGCTGAGCACCGCGACGTTGTTCTTGCTGCCGCTGTCGAACGAATTCGATACGCAAACCGAATTCACCGTGTACCAGGGTGACAAGCGACTGAAGCAATACACCTATCGCAACATCACTCAAAAATACGTCTGGCTATTGGATCAGGGCGGCGAGATGCGCGAACAGAACCTCGGCCGCATCGCCCGCGCCTTCGCGCAGGATGTGCAGCAGGACCGGCTGATCCCGGCAGTCGCGCAATGAACAGCGCGATGATAAAAGTCGCCGGCCTGCTCTGTGCCTCACTGATGCTGGGCGGCTGCGCCAACACCTTGCAACCGCTCGATTACCATGCCGATCAGGCCTACGTGCCGGTCACGCTCGGCATGGGGCCGGCGTATACGCGCATCGACGAGCAGCATCAGCGCGAAACCGTCAGCGTCCTGAAAAAGACCGGCGCGTTCTCGATGCTCGACGGCGGTTACACTCGCAACGGCTACAGCCTGTTGATCACCGAACCCAGCGACGGCAAGGTCAACTGGCTGGCGCTGGTCAACGTTTTCACCCTGTTCACCTTCCCGATGCCCTACCACTACCAGGACAACCTGCGCGGCTCGGTCTTCAAGGATGGCCAACTGCTCAAAACCTACAACTACTCCCGCGAAGGCTGGAGCGTGATGACGTGGTATGTGCCGATTCCCGGGGTCGAGAACAAACGGCAGATGCTCGACCAGTTGTTGGTGGAAATGGACCGGGACAAGGTGATTCCGTATCAACCATAAGGTTGGGTGATGGGGGCTGGTGCGGTGGACTGCGGCGCAATGAATTGCAATGTGTGAGCGAGCCTGCTCGCGAAGAGGCCATCAGGTACGGCGCAATTCTTTGATTTAAACGAAGCTGTTTAAAAGACACCTGCGGATACGGTCTCAAGGCTACAAATCCTTGCGCCGTTGCCTACAGCTACGCCAGAATCCGCCGGCTTGTGCACCTTGAGGGCGGGTTCTATTGTGGTGCGGTCGCTGACGAATCAGCGATCGGGTTTAGCGATCCGACTCATTACAGACGCGCCAATGCCCAGTCTCCCCCTACGAATCCCTCGAATCCAAAAAACTCCACCAAGCCGCCGACCGCGCCCTCGACCACTACCTCTGCCCACCCGGCTCGACCCCACCGCCGTTCAGCCCCCGCGCCGTTGCCGCAGTGAGGCAGGAAAGCTGAGCTGTTGGCTGTCCATTCTGGCCCCTTCGCGAGCAGGCTCGCCCACAGTTTGACCGCATTCCAAACGTGGAGCGGGCCGGTTCGCGACGACGACCGCTCGTCGGATACCACGGCGCACCTGTCAACTCTGACAGGTGCGCAATCCCGCCAACGCGCGTTAACTCACTCCGTCACCTTTCCGTCGGAGTCGATGCC
>NZ_WBRZ01000076.1:0-20935 GCF_008923895.1 Pseudomonas sp. GXM4 | reverse complement strand
AAGGCTGAAATCGATAAAGATCGCAGCCTCGTTTCACTCGACAGCTCCTACTCTTCGCCCATCTGCGACTGCAGATAGTTTTCCAGGCCGATCTTGTCGATCAGGCCGAGCTGGGTTTCCAGCCAGTCGATGTGTTCTTCTTCCGACTCGAGAATGTCTTCGAGCAGTTCACGGCTGCCGAAGTCGCCAACGGTTTCGCAATGGGCGATGGCGGCTTTCAGATCGGCGTGGCCGGTCTTTTCGATGCGCAGGTCGCATTCGAGCATCTCGCGGGTGTGCTCGCCGATGTGCAGCTTGCCCAGGTCTTGAACGTTCGGCAGGCCTTCAAGGAACAGGATGCGCTTGATCAGCTTGTCCGCGTGTTTCATCTCGTCGATGGATTCGTGATATTCGTGCTTGCCGAGCTTGTTCAGACCCCAATCTTCATACATGCGCGCATGCAGGAAGTACTGATTGATCGCGACCAGCTCATTGGCGAGGATCTTGTTGAGATGCTGGATGACTGTAATGTCGCCTTTCATGATCGGAGTCCTGCCCTGTATTAACCGTATATAAGGCGGAGTTTGAGCTTGGCAGTTATAAGTGTCAAACCTAAGTTATTGAATAATAAATGAAAATTAATCGGAATAAGAATGTTTGTGTTCCGCGTCTGGACGCTAAGCAATTGATTTTCAGGCATAAAAAAACCGGACATCTAGTCCGGTTCTTTGAAATGGGGCATTTACGCAGCAGTAAATTCTACCGGGTAAGGGATCGCGGCCTGGGCGGTTTGCAGCTTGGTCAGGGTTTCGCGCACCACTTCCTTGGCAAGGCAGGCGCATTTGCCACACTGGCTGGCGACGCCGGTGGCCTGGCGAACTTCTTTGTAGCTGCAGCAACCTTCATAGATCGCTTCGCGGATCTGTCCGTCGGTGACGCCAGTGCAGAGGCAAACATACATAAGTAAGAACCGTCGCTGGTTGTGACTCAATTGCGATGGATCTTAATGTTAACGAGAATGATTGTCAAAGTGCTTTCGGAACGCTTCGCAGCCAATTTCTCATCGACTGACGAACGGTATTTTCCAAATGCGCGTCTGACCCCATGAATACGCAGTGGATAACCGAACAGGGAAAATCCGTTACGGACAGGCCAAACACGCAGTGTATGATGGTCGTCCCTTGCGAAGAGGGTTCGTGTCACAGGGCTGTCGCCTGAGGGTGACAGGCTGGCCCGGACCCTGAACTTCAAGTTTCTACACCAGGAGATATCAATGAGCGTACTCGTAGGCAAACAAGCCCCAGACTTCACCGTCCCGGCCGTACTCGGCAATGGCGAGATCGTTGACAGCTTCACCCTGTCCTCGGCCATCAAAGGCAAATACGGCCTGGTGTTCTTCTACCCGCTGGACTTCACCTTCGTCTGCCCGTCCGAGCTGATCGCTCTGGACAACCGCATGGCTGACTTCAAGGCGCGCAACGTTGAAGTGATCGCTGTGTCGATCGACTCGCACTTCACCCACAACGCCTGGCGCAACACTCCAGTGAACAACGGCGGCATCGGCCAGGTGAAATACACCATGGCTGCCGACATGAAGCACGACATCGCCAAGGCATACGACGTTGAATCCGAAGGCGGCGTGGCTTTCCGTGGCGCGTTCCTGATCGACGACAAAGGCGTGGTTCGCTCGCAGATCATCAACGACCTGCCGCTGGGCCGTAACATGGAAGAGCTGATCCGTCTGGTCGACGCGCTGCAATTCCACGAAGAGCACGGCGAAGTCTGCCCGGCCAACTGGAAGAAAGGCGACAAAGGCATGAACGCTTCGCCGGAAGGCGTTGCGGCTTACCTGACCGAGAACGCTGCGGCCCTGTAAGGCGCAACGTCGAGGTACAAAAAAACCGGCCCACGTGGCCGGTTTTTTTATGCGCGGGATTTGTTCGTCGAGGATCAGTCGTCGAAGTCTTCCCAGCCGCCCATCTGCTTCCAGCGATTGACGATGCCGCAGAACAGCTCAGCGGTCTTTTCGGTGTCGTAACGCGCCGAGTGCGCTTCACGCCCGTCGAAATCGATGCCGGCGGCCTGACAGGCTTTCGCCAGCACGGTCTGACCATACGCCAGACCCGCCAGGGTCGCGGTGTCGAAACTGGAGAACGGGTGGAACGGGTTGCGCTTCATGTCCAGACGCGCAACTGCGGCGTTGAGGAAGCCCAGGTCGAAACTGCTGTTGTGTCCGACCAGAATTGCCCGCTTGCAGCCGTTGGCTTTGAGCGCCTTGCGGATGCCACGGAAGATGTCGGTCAGCGCGGTTTCTTCGCTGACGGCCATGCGCAGCGGATGATCGAGCTTGATCCCGGTGAACTCCAGCGCTGCCGCTTCAACGTTCGCACCTTCGAATGGCTCGACGCGGAAGAAGTAGGTGTGATCCGGGTACACGAAACCCTTTTCATCCATGGCGATGGTGGTCGCGGCAATCTCCAGCAGGGCGTCGGTGGCTGCGTTGAAGCCACCGGTTTCTACGTCGACGACAACCGGCAGGTAGCCGCGAAAACGTGCTGCCATCGGGTGACGGGAACCGCCGCCGCCACCTTGACCGTCCAGCTCATCGTCGAAATTGTCTTCACTCACGCGTGTTCCTCCAGCAGGCGCCAGCGCAGTTTTTCACCGGCGCGCAGCGGGATAACGGTCAGCTCGCCAAATGGCAGGCTGGTCGGGGCGGTCCATTCTTCACGGACCAGGGTGATGCGATCGGTGTTTGCCGGCAGGCCGTAGAAACGCGGGCCGTTGAGGCTGGCGAAGGCTTCGAGCTTGTCCAGCGCGTTACGCTGTTCGAACGCTTCGGCATACATCTCGATGGCGGCGTAAGCGGTATAGCAACCGGCGCAACCGCAGGCGGCCTCCTTGGCGTGCTGGGCGTGGGGCGCCGAGTCGGTGCCGAGGAAGAACTTGGCGCTGCCACTGGTGGCGGCGTCGAGCAAGGCTTCCTGATGGGTGTTGCGCTTGAGGATCGGCAGGCAGTAGAAGTGCGGCCGAATCCCACCGACCAGCATGTGGTTGCGGTTGTACAGCAGGTGATGCGCGGTGATGGTCGCGCCGACGTTGGCCGAAGCCTCGTTGACGAACTGCACGGCGTCGCCAGTGGTGATGTGTTCGAACACCACTTTCAGTGTCGGGAAACGCTCGACCACGCGGCGCATGTGCTCGTCGATGAAAATCTTTTCGCGGTCGAATACATCGACGTCGCCACGGGTGACTTCACCGTGGATCAACAGCGGCATGCCGACTTCGGCCATGGCTTCCAGCGCCGGGAAGATCTTGTCGATGCTGGTCACGCCGGAATCGGAGTTGGTGGTCGCGCCGGCCGGGTACAGCTTGGCGGCGTAGACGAAACCGCTGGCCTTGGCCTGACGAATTTCTTCCGGTTGGGTGCGGTCGGTGAGGTACAGCACCATCAACGGCTCGAACTGACTGCCGGCCGGGCGGGCAGCGAGAATGCGCTGACGATAGCCGTCGGCTTCAGCGGCGTTGCGCACCGGCGGTACCAGGTTCGGCATGATGATCGCGCGCCCGAAGGTGCGGGCCACATCGGCAACGGTATTGGTCAACACGGCACCATCGCGAAGATGAATGTGCCAGTCGTCGGGACGCAGCAGGGTCAGGCGGTCGGACATGAGGGGATTCCAGGCGGGTCAAACTGAGGCGAATGCTACCGGAAAAGACTCTTGCAGGCACCCGCTATCAAGTTTTGCCGCAAGCGTCCGATATCCCGGAGGTATGCCGTAAACATTGTGTGAATCGGTGTTTGTGTTTCACAAGCCAATGGAGCCTCCCGTGCGCCAGCGTTATTTAGCCCTGCTCAGTGTGTTTGCCAGCCTTCCCGCGATGGCGCTGACTTACCAGACCCGTCTGGAGAACATTGAGTGGACGGTCGCCGGCGACCAGTTCGAATGCCGCCTGACCCAGCCGATCACCGATTTCGGCTCGGGCGAGTTCGTGCGCAAGGCCGGTGAGCAGGCGATCTTTCGCCTGAACGCCTACAACGCCATGCTCGGCGGCGGTTCGGCGACTTTGCTCGCTGCCGCTGCACCATGGCAGCCAGGGCGTGGCGACATCAATCTGGGCTCTGTGCGTCTGGGCAGCGGCAATGTGTTGTTCAACAGCTCGCAATCTCAGGCCGGGGGATTGATCAGCGGTCTGCTGGACGGTCGCAGCCCGGTGGTACGCCGTGCGTCTGGCGATGGCCGCGTCTCCGAAGTGCGTTTGTTGCCGGTGAAATTCAGCAAGGCGTTCAACGACTATCAAGGCTGCGTGGCGAAATTGCTGCCGCAGAATTTCGACCAGATCAAGCAGTCGCAGATCGGCTTCCCCGGCGAAGGCGTTGAGCTGGACCCGGCTGCCAAGGCCAAGCTGCGAGTGATGCTCGAATACATGAAGGCCGACCCGACGGTGAACCACATTGACCTTGACGGCCATTCCGACAACAGCGGCAATCGCCTGACCAACCGCGAATTGTCGCGCCGCCGCGCGCTGGCGGTGGTGGATTTCTTCAAGGCCAACGGCATTCAGGAATCGCAGATCACCGTGCGTTTCCACGGCGAGCAGTATCCGATCGTGCCGAACACCAGCAAAGCCAATCGTGCGAAGAACCGTCGGGTAAACGTGAAATTGTCGCGCGTCGCTCCGACTACCGCCCCGACTCCGGCGCCGCAAGCGAGTACGCCGGCCACGGCCGCAGCGACTTCCTGACCCGCCGGTCATCGTCGCGCTCTCGACAGATTCTGTCGCTTTGTCGTCTTAAGCTGTCGCGCCTCTGTAAATTATCGCGTTTGAGCGGTAGACTCCCCGGCTTTCCGTAGAACCCCGTGGAGTGATGGCATGGCGGACGTAAACAAGGTCGTTCTGGCGTATTCCGGCGGCCTGGACACTTCGGTGATCCTCAAGTGGCTGCAGGATACTTATAACTGTGAAGTGGTGACCTTCACCGCTGATCTCGGTCAAGGCGAAGAGGTCGAGCCGGCCCGCGCCAAGGCTCAGGCCATGGGCGTCAAAGAAATCTACATCGACGATCTGCGCGAAGAGTTCGTGCGTGATTTCGTGTTCCCGATGTTCCGTGCCAACACCGTTTACGAAGGCGAGTACCTGCTGGGTACTTCCATCGCCCGTCCGCTGATCGCCAAGCGCCTGATCGAAATCGCCAACGAAACCGGCGCCGACGCCATTTCCCACGGCGCCACCGGTAAGGGCAACGACCAGGTGCGCTTCGAACTGGGCGCCTACGCGCTCAAGCCAGGCGTGAAAGTCATCGCCCCTTGGCGCGAGTGGGACCTGCTGTCCCGCGAGAAGCTGATGGACTACGCCGAGAAGCACGCGATCCCGATCGAACGCCACGGCAAGAAAAAATCTCCGTACTCGATGGACGCCAACCTGCTGCACATCTCTTATGAAGGCGGCGTGCTGGAAGACACCTGGACCGAGCACGAAGAAGACATGTGGCGCTGGACCGTCTCCCCGGAGAAGGCTCCCGACACCCCTCAGTACCTGGAACTGACCTACCGCAACGGCGACATCGTCGCGCTGGACGGCGTCGAAATGACCCCGGCCACCGTACTGGCGACGCTGAACAAGATCGGCGGCGAGCACGGCATCGGTCGTCTCGACATCGTCGAAAACCGTTATGTCGGCATGAAGTCCCGTGGCTGCTACGAAACCCCGGGCGGCACCATCATGCTGCGCGCTCACCGCGCCATCGAATCGATCACTCTGGACCGCGAAGTCGCTCACCTCAAAGACGAGCTGATGCCCAAGTACGCCAGCCTGATCTACACCGGTTACTGGTGGAGCCCTGAGCGTCTGATGCTGCAACAGATGATCGACGCTTCGCAGGTCAACGTGAACGGCGTAGTGCGCCTGAAGCTGTACAAGGGCAACGTCATCGTCACCGGTCGCAAGTCCGACGATTCGCTGTTCGACGCCAACATCGCCACCTTCGAAGAAGATGGCGGCGCTTACAACCAGGCCGATGCGGCGGGCTTCATCAAGCTCAACGCGCTGCGCATGCGCATTGCTGCCAACAAGGGCCGCAAGTTGTTCTAAGTGGCTCAGACCCACGCGCAATAAAAAAGGCGGCCAGTTCAGGGCCGCCTTTTTTTTCGGAATTTTCATCGGGTTCATCAAGCCGTTTCTCTTGTCTGCCCGCTTGCGGGATGTGCCACGCCTGTCAGCTGGTTCGCCCCAGCAGGGTAACTGTCTGTGTACACAGGTTGTAAACGACACACAGTGTTGCACCTGAGCTTTTCTTCGCCTGTTTGATCTGTTGCAGCGAAGTATGCGCCAGAGAGTCCGAAACATGATTCGACAGAAAAACCAGCACTCGCGGATTTTTTTTACCGGCGTTCCGAAGAGTGTCGAGAATCGCATCGAATTCCCTGGACGCGTCAACGTCCCGGGCGTCGATGATGTTCAGTTCGCTTATCTGCGGTGACAGTTTGATCGTCTGCACCACGGGGGTCGCTTGGCCATCGATATCGGTTGGTGGGTCAGGCGCGTTGTGAATCCTGCATGGACGCTGGAATCCGCCGCTCCCAGTGTTGCTGGACACCACGCAGCTGGTTATCTCGAAAGCGCACGATCCATCGGTTTTTCGCAACGGTACTTTTCGTTCGTTGTCGCGTTCCGAATGTTCAGCCGCCTTCAGGAAATTTTTGTCCTTGCCGAAATCCGAGGGCGAGTAGAGCGAGCGGTGGTTGAAGTTGAGCGTGATAAAAAAAAGAAATAACAAGTAAAACGGAAAGCTGATCAGAAACCAGACATAAATCTCCCGGTCCTTGTTGTCGAGAAACGGCAGCGATACCGCCGCTGAAGTTTCCGAAATAATGGCGAATATCGCGATGACTGTCATTGGGTTAGTGATCTTGTTCGTTATCTTGAGCATGATTCAAGTTCTATGCTGTTTGTTTGAGGTTGAATGTTTCTATATATAGCAAAAGCCTTCGTTGAAGTTTCAGGCTGTTGTTTCAAGTTTTATAGAAGTGCTGCCGGTGCGTCGAATGTGCAGTAGCGGCGGTTCGTTACGTCATATGTCGAATCGGCAGCCGGCAAAAGTGGTCCAGGAAATTTCAAATGGCTCGATTGGAATTCGGAGCTGCGTAGGACGTGCGCGCAGTAAACGGAAATTCGCTGCGGTCTTGAAGGACGGGAAGCAGTTGCGATGGATGCGACGGGACCTATTTGTGGGAATTATCCTCAATGCCTGTAGGGAATGTCTCTCGATGCAAATGCGTGTAAAAGTTGCCGTCCCTTGAAGCAAGTGACTGGGATATCGTGCGTCTTCTAAAAATTCGAACAGCGAAAACTGGACTTGCCCATGAATAAAGTGCTGATCGTGGATGACCACCCCGTCATTCGACTTGCGGTACGTATGCTGATGGAACGGCATGGCTACGAAGTCATTGCAGAAACGGATAATGGCGTTGATGCACTACAAATTGCTCGTGAACAAATACCGGATCTTGTCATTCTGGATATTGGAATACCCAAACTCGACGGGCTGGAAGTTATTGCTCGCCTGACTTCCACCGCCATGCCGGTGAAAGTGCTGGTGCTGACTTCCCAGGCTCCCGGACATTTTTCAATGCGTTGCATGCAATCGGGTGCAGCGGGTTATGTGTGCAAGCAGCAGGATCTGACCGAACTGCTGAGTGCGATCAAGGCAGTTCTGTCCGGCTACAGCTATTTCCCCAATCAGGCCCTGCACACCGTGCGTACAAGTCTGGGCAATGCGAGTGAGGCGGACATGGTTGATCGTCTGTCCGGGCGGGAAATGATGGTGTTGCAGCAATTGGCGCGCGGCAAGACCAACAAGGAAATCGCAGACGGCATGTTTTTGAGCAACAAGACTGTTAGCACTTACAAGACTCGCCTGTTGCTGAAACTCAATGCGCGGTCTCTGGTTGATCTGATCGAGTTGGCGCAGCGCAACGGCCTGGTTTGAACGATTCGACAGCTGAGACCGTCATGGGCCGATCAAGCTCGGTTGTCGCAGAAAATGAAAAGCCTCCGCTTCGGGAGGCCTTCAGGTATCACAGATCAAAATCGTAATCGGCCAATTGCCTTTGCAGTCGGCGCTCCTCAAGCAGGTTGTCGATTGTGCGACGCTTGCTGAGGTTGGTCTTCGCCACCTCTACCACCGGTTCGACCTCATCGGCCTCGACGGCAATAAAATCTTCTTCTACATCCAGTTGCTCTTTGTCGGTACTCATGAAGTCAACTCCCGGCTAAGACTGCCTTTGGCGCTCCTTATATCGACATTACTGCGGCGGGTAAAAAAGATTTTTTCAATCGATGGATACGAAAAACCGATGACGGCTCAATCGTCAGAAGTTTTATGTTTGTATTCGCACAAATCTTCGATGCGGCAGCTGCCACAGCGCGGTTTACGCGCCAGGCAAACATAGCGGCCATGCAAAATCAGCCAGTGATGGGAGTCGAGCAGGAATTCTTTCGGTACAAACTTCATCAGCTTCATTTCAACTTCCACCACATTTTTCCCCGGCGCGATGCCGGTGCGATTGCTGACGCGGAAAATGTGCGTGTCGACCGCCATGGTCAATTGACGGAAAGCGGTGTTGAGCACCACGTTGGCGGTCTTGCGCCCGACGCCCGGCAGGGCTTCCAGTTCTTCCCGGGTTTGCGGGACTTCACCGCCATGGCGCTCAACCAGCAAACGGCAGGTTTCGATGACGTTCTTCGCTTTGCTGTTGTACAGGCCGATGGTCTTGATGTACTCGGACAGCCCCTCGACACCCAGTGCATGAATAGCAGCGGGTGTATTGGCGACGGGAAAGAGTTTGGCCGTCGCCTTGTTGACGCCGACATCGGTGGACTGCGCCGAAAGAATCACCGCAATCAGCAGCTCGAACGGCGAAGAGTAGGCCAGTTCGGTTTTCGGCTCGGGATTGTCTTCGTGCAGTCGGCGAAATATCTCAAGACGTTTTGCAGCATTCATGGGCGATGCGTTTCCTTGATGACAGAGATGCGGCGTGTCCACGCCTGACGTACGGCGAGAAGCAGGCCCAGTAAAACGAAAGCGCCGGGGACCAGTGTAAACAGATGCAGCCCATCGGGGAACAAAACCAGACCTTGCCAATGCTCCGAAAGACCTCGGCCAAGGCTGCCATAACCGATGATCTCGCGCAGCCCGCCGACCACCAGCATGAGCGCGCCGAACAAGGCGCAGCGTTTGAAGCTGACAGCGACGGGCTCGCGGAAGGCACCGTGGTATTCAAGCACGACGCAGTGCAAGGCTATCAGCCCTATATAGAGCCCAGATGTTTGCTGCCATGGCAAAAACCAGCGTTGCGCCACAATATCCGCGCAACTGGTCAACGTCGCGGCAAGTATCAGGCTGGCGAGCAACGCACGTGTGCCCGTGGGGCGCTCGCGCAGCGGCGACATGCAAACGGCAAAAACGCCGAGCACCGCGCCGAGCATCAAGGTTATCCCCAGTGCAGCGCTGAGTGTTTGTGTGGCGCCCAATAGCGGCACCAGCATCAATAAACTCGCCGTGCGTTTCATGAGCCAGCCCCTAACAGCAGCGCCTGATGCTCATCGAAATAACGCAGTGCGTCATGAATCGCGTTGATGGCGGCACGGGAGGTAATGGTCGCGCCAGCGATTTGATCGAACTGCCCCTGATCCTTTTTCAGCGCCCAACCGGCGTCCGTCGGCTCAGTGCGGGATTTGCCGAGAAAGGTCTGAAGCCAGGCATTCGGCCATTCACCGATGTGACCACCCAATCCCGGCGTTTCGCGCTGCTCAAGGGTTTTCACGCCTAGAACTCTGCCGTTTGCATCGATGGCTATCAGCAGTTCCAGAGTGCCTGCGTAACCTTCGCTGCGACTGCGCAACAGCACCGCAACTGTCTGTCCGGAGCGGGTCGCTCGATAGCCGCCTGACAGCGTGCTATGGCGCAAAACAGGCTCGGCGAGCGTCAGCGGTTGCTCCAGCGGCTGATTGTCGTAGAGCGCGGCAGGCATGACATCGAGCAATTGGCGGCTGTCGAGCAAGCGCTGCTCGCTGGCAATTTGCGGTGCACTGCTGCGCTGCAGCACGTATGTCGCGCTCACGCCAACGAGAGCCAGCAGTACAACCGTCACGACACTCGCCGAGCGGTTCATGTGCTCACCGGCAGATGGCGGCTGGCGGCGAAGCGCTCCAGCGTCGGCACCAGCAGATTCATCAGCAACACCGCAAACGCGACGCCGTCCGGGTAACCACCCCAAGTGCGAATCAGATAGGTGAGCAAGCCGACGCCAATGCCGAACAGCAGGCGGGCGAGGGCGTTTTTCGCGCCGGACACAGGTTCGGTCACGATAAAAAATGCACCGAGCATGGTCGCGCCGCTGAGCAGATGAAACAGCGGCGAACCATGGGAATCCGACCCCGAGCCGTTCCAGCACAACAGGCTGATGACGAACAGGCTGGCGAGCATCCCCACCGGTGCGTGCCAGGAAAAGATCCGCCGCTGCAACAGCCACAGGCCGCCGAGCAGAAACGCCAGATTTACCCATTCCACACCGCGCCCGCCGAAGCGGCCGAAGGCCGGGTTGCTGGCGAACAGCTCATCGATGGTCAGGCTTTTATTGATGCGCAGACTGTCCAGTGCCGTGGCCTGCGCCCAGGCGTCAGGTGCTGGAGCCGGGTTGAAAACCTGTTGCAACGCCGAGAGGAAATCGAGGCCATGACCGGGCCAATGCGTCATCGCCTGCGGAAACAGCACCATGCTCAGGGCAAAACCAAGCATCGCCGGGTTGAACGGATTTCTGCCGACGCCGCCATACAGGTGCTTGCCGAACAACAAGCCTGAAGCGGTCGCGGTGACCGTCAGCCACCAAGGGCAATAAGCCGGCAGCGCGACGGCCAGCAACATTGCACTGACCAGCGCGCTGCCATCACGCAGTGCCGCTTGCACCGCTTGCCGACGCAGATGGGCGACCCCGGCTTCGACGAGCAAAGCACTGGCAACCGCCAACAGCAGATTGATCAACACGCCCCAGCCATACAGCCAGAACAAAGCGAGCAGCCCCGGTAGCGCTGCGAGCAGCACGGTATTCATCGCCTGTTGCAGGCGATCGCCCGCTGCCTCAAGGGGCGGCATGGTCTTGCACCTGGCGCTCGGCGTCAGTCACGGCTTGCTCCAGTGCTGCGATCTGCTCCGGCGCAGCTTCCGCTGCCTGAGCCTTTTTCAACTCGGCGCGGCGCATGGCCAGTTGAATCTTCGCCCGTTTCAACTCCGCGTCGTTGCTCGGAGCAGGGACGGCGGGAATCACCGGTTGGCTGCTTTCCAGCTTCGCCAGTGCTTGCTCGGCAGCTTCGAATTGTTGCTGCAGGACGATCAATTGCGACTGCTGCTCGAATGTCGGCGGATGACCGAAGGCTTTCAGCGATTTATGCAACTGAGCCCGACTCATCGCCACATCGACCTTGGCCTTCTTCAGCGCCGCATCGGCGTTCGCGGCTTTTTGCGCACGCACCCGCTCCAGCGCAGCCTGCACCGGATCGGCGGTCGAGACTTGCGGTTGTGCCGCACGCGCGGCTCGCGCTTCACGTTCGGCCTGCTTTTGCTGTTCTTCACGCAGCAGGCGCTGGTTGCGGCGCTCGAAACGCTGGCGCGCGTGGTCACGTTTGATCGCGCGGGCGCGCTGTTCTTCAAGATCGAATGCGAGACCGCCAACCACTGGGATCGTGTTCGCAGGCAAAGGATGCATTTCGATGCAGTCGACCGGGCACGGCGCAACGCACAGATCACAACCGGTGCATTCGTCGATCAGCACCGTGTGCATGAGTTTTGCCGCGCCGACGATGGCGTCGACCGGGCAGGCCTGAATGCACTTGGTGCAGCCGATGCATTCGGCTTCGCGGATGAAGGCGACTTGCGGCGGTGCCGGGCCACGGCTGATGTCCAGTTCCAGAACCGGTATTTTCAACAGCTCGGCCAGCGCAGCGATGGTTTCTTCGCCGCCCGGCGGGCACTTGTTGATCGGCTCGCCGTCAACAATGCCTTGCGCATAGGGTTTGCATCCGGGATGTCCGCACTTGCCGCATTGGGTCTGCGGCAGCAGGGCATCGATGCGTTGAAGCAGACTCATGTTTTGATCAATCCACTGAATCCGAGAAAAATCACTGCGATCAGTCCGGCGCTGATCAGATCGATCGGCAGGCCGCGAAAGGGCAGGGGAATATCGTTGTCGGCCGTGCGCTCGCGCAGGTCGCAGAACACACTCAACACCAGCCAGAAACCCAGCCCGGCGCCGAGACTCAATGCTGTCGCGTGCAGCAGGCCTTGATCATTTTGCGCATTGATCAACGCCAGCCCGAGTACGCCGGCATTGCCGAGCAGCAGCGGCCACAATCCGTCGAACGGCCAATCCGGCAGCCCGCGCGCCAGCAGTTTCAGCAGCGGCGCGATCAACAACACACTCGACGGCAGAAACACGAACAGGCGCAGCGCTTCAAGCTGCAACGGCAGCAGTATCCACTGCCAGATCGCCTGTCCGATAACGCCGACCACCACCATCAGGCACAACGTCGCCAATCCCAGCGCATGCACCTGGCGACGGCTGCCCGCCAGCAGCGGAGCGACGCCCAGCGGCCAGTGCAACACGAAGTTGTTGAGCAGCGCAGCACTGATCAGCGTTAACACGAGTTCGGTCATGGTTCTGCCAGCGAAACGGGCGGGTGTCTCTTAAGGGTAGGCACTATCGGGCCAGATATGAAAAATCCCACCGGCATGCAGAGCACGTCGGTGGGATCGTTTTACAGCAACGTCTTACTTGATGCGCTGACCCGGCTTGGCGCCGCTGTCAGGGCTCAGCAGGTAGATCTCTTCACCACCAGGGCCCGCCGCCATCACCATGCCTTCGGAAATACCGAACTTCATTTTCCGTGGCTTGAGGTTGGCGATCATCATGGTCAGGCGACCGTCGAGCTTGGACGGATCCGGATACGCGCTCTTGATCCCGGAGAACACGTTGCGTTGCTCGTCACCGATGTCGAGGGTCAGGCGCAGCAGCTTGTCCGCGCCTTCGACGTGTTCGGCCTTGACGATCAATGCGACGCGCAAATCGATGGCGGCAAAGGCGTCGAAATCGATTTCCGGCGACAGCGGATCCTTGGCCAGTTCGCCGTTGCCCGCAGGGGCGGCTGCGCCAGTGTCGGTCTGGCTGGCGGTCAGGTCTTCCTTGGAGGCGTCGGTCATGGCTTGCACTTTTACCGGGTCGATGCGGGTCATCAACGGTTTGAATTCGTTGAGCTGGTGGTTGGCCAGCAGGGTGGTGTGGTCATTCCAGGTCAGCGGCGCGACGTTGAGGAACGCCTCGGCATCAGCGGCCAGCAGCGGCAGTACCGGTTTGAGGAAGATCACCAACTGGCGGAACAGGTTGATGCCGGTGGCGCAGATCGCCTGGACTTCATCCTGCTTGCCTTCCTGCTTGTTCAACGACCACGGCGCCTTGTCGGCGATCCACGCGTTGGCGCGGTCAGCCAGGGCCATGGTTTCACGCATGGCGCGGGCGAAGTCGCGGGCCTCGTAGGCGTCGGCAATGCTCGGCGCGGCGGCGAGGAAGGCCTCGGTCAGCTCCGGCGCGGCATTGTTGTCGACCAGCAGACCGCCGTTACCTTTGTGGATAAATCCGGCGCAACGGCTGGCGATGTTGACCACTTTGCCGACCAGGTCGGAGTTGACCTTCTGCACGAAGTCTTCGAGGTTCAGATCGAGGTCATCGACGCCACGGCCCAGCTTGGCTGCGTAGTAATAGCGCAGGTATTCCGGCGACAGATGATCGAGATAAGTGCGGGCCTTGATGAAGGTGCCGCGCGACTTGGACATTTTCTGGCCGTTGACGGTCAGGTAGCCGTGCACGTTGATGCCGGTCGGCTTGCGGTAGCCGGCGCCTTCGAGCATGGCTGGCCAGAACAGCGCGTGGAAATTGACGATGTCCTTGCCGATGAAGTGATACAGCTCGGCTGTCGAGTCCTTGCCCCAGAACGCGTCGAAGTCCAGCTCCGGCGTACGGTTGCAGAGGTTCTTGAAGCTGGCCATGTAACCGATCGGCGCATCCAGCCAGACGTAGAAATACTTGCCCGGCTCGCCTGGGATCTCGAAGCCGAAGTACGGCGCATCGCGGGAAATGTCCCACTGCTGCAGGCCGGCATCCAGCCATTCGGCGATCTTGTTGGCCACGGCGTCCTGCAGGGTGCCGCTTCGGGTCCAGGCCTGGAGCATTTGCTGGAAATCCGGCAGCTTGAAGAAGAAGTGCTGGGAATCCTTGAGCACCGGGGTGGCGCCGGAGATAGCCGACTTCGGATCCTTCAGGTCGGTCGGTGCGTAGGTCGCGCCGCATTTTTCGCAGTTGTCGCCGTACTGGTCTTCGGTGCCGCATTTCGGGCAGGTGCCCTTGATGAAGCGGTCGGCCAGGAACATTTTCTTTTCCGGGTCGAAATACTGGGTGATCGAGCGCTGGGCGATGTGCCCGGCGTCACGCAGCTTGAGGTAGATCTGGCTCGACAGCTCACGGTTTTCTTCGGCGTGAGTGGAGTGGAAATTGTCGAAATCGACGAGGAAGTCGGCAAAGTCGGCGCTGTGTTCAGCCTGCACGTTGGCGATCAGTTGTTCCGGGGTGATGCCTTCCTTTTCCGCGCGCAGCATGATCGCCGAACCGTGGGCGTCGTCGGCGCAGACATAGATGCATTGGTTGCCGCGATGCTTCTGGAAGCGCACCCACATATCGGTCTGGATGTATTCCAGCATGTGGCCAAGGTGGATCGAACCGTTGGCGTAGGGCAGGGCGCTGGTGACGAGGATCTTGCGTGGCTCGGACATGGGGCTTCGCTACTTGATGAAACGGAGGTCGGCCACTATAAAGCGCCGGCGCATATTTTTCACCCCTGCGCCACTGGGTACTTTGAGAGCTCCTGTGGTGAGGGGATTTATCCCCGTTCGGCTGCGCAGCAGTCGTGGATATCATTACACACGCAGCTCCTGACGTACCGGGGGCGGAAGTTTTGGGGCGGCTGCGCAGCCCAACGGGGATAAATCCCCTCACCACAGTGGATTTTCAGCGCAAGTAATCTGTTCGCCTCAAATCGGTGTCCAGCGTACGATAGCCGCCATTCTTTCCAGTCTTGTTATCGGAGTTGCCCATGAGCGCCGTCACTCGCGCAGCGGTGGAAGCCGTCCTCAGCCAATACACCGACCCCTACCTGAACCAGGACCCGGTCAGCGCCGGTTGCGTGAAGAACATCGAGATCATCGGTGACCGCGTCAATGTGCAGCTGGAAATCGGCTACGCCGCCGGTCTGTTCAAGAGTGGCTGGGCGCAATTGCTGCAACTGGCCATCGAAAACCTCGACGGCGTGGTCATCGCCCGCGTCGAGGTCACCAGCGTGATCGCCGCGCACAAGGCTCAGGCGCAGATTCCCGGGCTGGCCAACGTCAAGAACGTCGTCGCCGTCGCTTCCGGCAAGGGCGGCGTGGGCAAATCCACTACGGCTGCCAACCTCGCGCTGGCGCTGGCCCGCGAAGGTGCCAAGGTCGGCATCCTCGACGCCGATATCTACGGCCCGAGCCAGGGCATCATGTTCGGCATCCCCGAGCGCACCCGGCCCGAGGTCAAGGATCAGAAGTGGTTCGTGCCGCTCAAGGCCCACGGCGTGGAAGTCATGTCGATGGCTTTCCTGACCGACGACAACACGCCGATGGTCTGGCGCGGGCCGATGGTTTCCGGGGCGCTGCTGCAACTGGTCACGCAAACCGCGTGGGGCGATCTGGATTATCTGGTCATCGACATGCCACCAGGCACCGGCGACATTCAACTGACCCTGGCGCAGAAAGTCCCGGTGGCGGGTGCGGTGATCGTCACTACGCCGCAGGATCTGGCGCTGCTCGACGCACGCAAAGGCGTGGAAATGTTCCGCAAGGTCAACATTCCGGTGCTGGGCGTGGTGGAAAACATGGCCGTGCACATCTGCTCGAACTGCGGGCATGCCGAGCATCTGTTCGGTGAAGGCGGTGGCGAGAAACTGGCCACCCAGTACGGCGTAGAGTTGCTGGCTTCGCTGCCGCTGTCGATGCTGATCCGCGAACAGGCCGATGGCGGCAAGCCAACCGTAATCGCCGAGCCGGACAGCCAGATCGCCATGGTCTATCAGGAACTGGCCCGCCACGTCGGTGCGCGGATCGTGTTGCAGGAAGCGGCCACGCCGGCGATGCCGAATATCACCATCAGCGACGATTGATCAGCGTCGCCTGCAAAAAGATCGCAGCCTCGCTTCGCTCGTCAGCTCCTACACATTTGCCGTAGGCGCTGACGAGCGAAGCGAGGCTGCGATCTTTTGATTTGGTTTTAGATGCGCAACCCGCCATCCATCTCCAGAATCCGCCCGGTGTAGTAGTCGTTCTCGAAGATATACGCCGCCGAATGGGCGATCTCTTCCGGCTTGCCCATGCGCTTGAGCGGAATCCCCGACGTCATCTTCTCCAGCGCTTCCGGCTTCATGCCCAAAGTCATTTCGGTTTCGATGAAGCCCGGTGCGATGCCCGCGACGCGAATGCCGTAACGCGCCAGCTCCTTCGCCCAGGTCACGGTCGCCGCTGCGACGCCGGCCTTGGCTGCGGAATAGTTGGTCTGGCCGACGTTGCCCGCACGGGAGATCGACGAAATGTTGATGATCGCACCGCTGTTCTTCAGCTCGACCATTTTCGCTGCGACTTCACGGGTGCAGAGGAACACGCCGGTCAGGTTGACGTCGATCACCGCCTGCCACTGCGCCAGGCTCATCTTGGTCATCTCACCGTCCTTGACCTTCAACAACAGACCATCGCGCAAAATGCCAGCGTTGTTGATCAGGCCGTGAATGGCGCCGAAGTCTTCCGCCACTTGCGCAACCATGTGCTCGACCTGTTCTTCATTGGCGACGTTGCACAGGTAGCTGCGCGCTTCGACACCCTTGGCTTTACAGGCGGCCACGGCGTCGTCGAGTTTTTCCTGATTCAGATCGACCAGGGCCAGTTTCGCGCCCTTGCCGGCGAAATACTCGGCCATGGAACGGCCCAAACCCTGGCAACCGCCGGTGATAATGATTACTTTGTCGTTGAGTTGCATTCGCATGTCCCGCTGGCAGGTCTGAGTTGTTTTTGTTGTCGGCAACGCTCGATCAGCACCGGTCAGGCCTGGTTGCACACGAACATTTACCCGATGCGCGCCGGTTACTTTTCGCTGCGCGCCTGTCCGTTTTCTAGACAGAACCCATTTAAGGAGTCACAAATTGAGCGCTGAAGTGGCGAAGAATGCCCGAGAATTGCTTCTCAAGGAATACCGTGGAGTGCTGTCGACCCACTCCAAATCGATGCCGGGTTTTCCCTTTGGCTCGGTTGTGCCGTATTGCCTGGACGACCAGGGCCGGCCGCTGATTCTGATCAGCCGCATCGCCCAGCACACGCATAACCTGCAGAAAGATCCGAAGTGTTCGATGCTGGTGGGCGAGCGCGAGGCCGACGATGTGCAGGCGGTCGGGCGGCTGACTTATCTGGCCGAAGCGCAGAAGCTCGCAGAACCGGCAGCCATCGAGGCTGCCGCCGAACGCTATTACCGCTATTTCCCCGACTCGCAGAATTATCACCAAGCCCACGATTTCGATTTCTGGGTGCTCGATCCGGTGCGCCATCGCTACATCGGCGGCTTTGGTGCGATCCACTGGATCGACGATCTGACCTTGGCCAACCCGTTTGCCGGCAAGGCGGAGATCAGCATGGTCGAGCACATGAACAGCGACCACGCCAAGGCCATCGCCCATTACGTCGAGCTGGCCGGGCTGCCGAACAGTGTGCCGGCGCAACTGGCCGGCATCGACAGCGAAGGCATGCACCTGCGCATCGGTCAGGCCGTCTACTGGTTGCCCTTCGCGGCGCCATGTAATACGCCGACACAAGTACGCGAGGCCTTGGTTTCTCTGGCTCACGCCCAGTCCTGGCCGAAAAAAGCGCAAAGTTAAGCTTGAATTCACGCAAGGGCGACGTCATCTAAGGCTTACTGCAAGGCATTTCTTGCGTTGAGGAAACTTTGATGCGCCCTTTTCTGTTGCTCTTTCTGCTGTTTCCAGTGCTGGAGCTGTTCGTATTCGTCAAAGTGGCAGGCTCTATCGGGTTCTTCCCGGCCCTGCTGCTGATCATTCTCGGCTCGATGTTCGGTGTGTTCGTGCTGCGCGTCGCCGGTCTGGCCACCGCATTGCGTGCCCGGGAAAGCCTGAATCGCGGCGAATTGCCCGCGCAGACCATGCTCGAAGGCCTGATGCTGGCACTGGCCGGCGGCCTGTTGATCATTCCCGGCTTCATCAGTGACGTGGTCGGTCTGGTGATGCTGTTGCCGGTCACCCGTCGTCTGCTGGCGAACAAGATGCGCCAGCGTGCTGAAGACCAGGCGATGCGCCAGCGTGCCTTCGCCGACGACCTGCAACCCCGTGGCGGCCCGGCCCCGCGCGAACCGCTCGGTCGAGAGCCGAATGTGATCGAAGGCGAGTTCGAACACCGCGACAACAAGTGACATCAGCATCGACACGGCACCTGCGGGTGCCGTGCTCGTTTATGGCGTTTTTTTACTGTGTGGCGATGAAAAATTTTTTCCGCCAGCCCTTGTAATCGGCTTGTACGCCCCTATGTATCGGTCACCGAAAGGTTTCCGGTATTCAAACCGGACAGACTTGCGCGGTTCGCTCGACGGACCGCAACCGGCGCAGGCCGGATTCGTTAAACCCGCCGGGACTACACCGGCCGATGAAAACCACAATTAGGAGAGATCGACAATGAAGCTTCGTCCTCTGCATGACCGCGTCGTCATCCGTCGCAGCGAAGAAGAAAAGAAAACCGCTGGCGGTATCGTCCTGCCAGGTTCGGCTGCTGAAAAAGCCAACCACGGTGTGATTCTCGCTGTAGGCCCGGGCAAAGCTCTGGAAAACGGTGAAGTGCGTGCACTGTCCGTGAAGGAAGGCGACAAGGTTGTGTTCGGTCCTTACTCCGGCAGCAACACTGTGAAAGTCGATGGCGAAGACCTGCTGGTAATGAGCGAGAACGAAATCCTCGCGGTTATCGAAGGCTGATATCCCCGTTCATTTTCCCGCTACTACAAAGTATTTAAGGAATATCGATCATGGCTGCTAAAGAAGTTAAGTTCGGCGATGCCGCCCGTACCAAGATGCTCAAAGGCGTCAACGTTCTGGCTGACGCGGTAAAAGCGACCCTGGGCCCGAAAGGCCGTAACGTGGTTATCGAGAAGAGCTTCGGCGCTCCGACCATCACCAAGGACGGCGTTTCCGTCGCCAAAGAAATCGAACTGGATGACCGCTTCGAAAACATGGGCGCGCAGCTGGTCAAAGACGTTGCCTCCCGTGCCAACGATGACGCTGGTGACGGTACTACCACCGCTACCGTTCTGGCTCAGTCGATCGTCAACGAAGGCCTGAAAGCCGTCGCTGCCGGCATGAACCCGATGGACCTGAAACGCGGTATCGACAAGGCGACCATCGCCATTGTCAAAGAGCTCAAAGCCCTGTCCAAGCCATGCGCTGACTTCAAAGCCATCGCTCAGGTCGGTACCATCTCGGCCAACTCCGACAACTCCATCGGCGACATCATTGCCGAAGCCATGGAAAAAGTCGGTAAAGAAGGCGTGATCACCGTTGAAGAAGGCTCGGGCCTGGAAAACGAACTGTCGGTTGTAGAAGGCATGCAGTTCGACCGTGGCTACCTGTCGCCATACTTCGTCAACAAGCCGGACACCATGGTTGCCGAGCTCGACGGCCCGCTGATCCTGCTGGTCGACAAGAAGATCTCGAACATCCGCGAAATGCTGCCAGTGCTGGAAGCCGTTGCCAAAGCCGGCCGTCCGCTGCTGATCGTGGCCGAAGACGTTGAAGGCGAAGCCCTGGCGACTCTGGTTGTGAACAACATGCGTGGCATCGTCAAAGTCGCTGCCGTCAAGGCACCGGGCTTCGGCGACCGTCGCAAGGCCATGCTGCAGGACATCGCTGTTCTGACCGGCGGTACCGTTATCTCCGAAGAGATCGGTCTGAGCCTGGAAAGCACCACCCTGGAGCACCTGGGTAACGCCAAGCGCGTAACTCTTTCCAAGGAAAACACCATCATCGTTGACGGTGCTGGCGTGCAGGCAGACATCGAAGGCCGTATCGCTCAGATCCGCGCCCAGGTTGCCGAAACTTCCTCGGACTACGACCGTGAAAAACTGCAAGAGCGTCTGGCCAAGCTGTCCGGCGGCGTTGCAGTGATCAAGGTTGGCGCTGGTTCCGAAGTTGAAATGAAAGAGAAGAAAGCCCGCGTTGAAGACGCCCTGCACGCAACTCGCGCAGCCGTTGAAGAAGGCGTGGTACCTGGCGGTGGCGTGGCACTGATCCGTGCTCTGGAAGCACTGACCGAGCTGACCGGCGACAACGCTGACCAGAACGTCGGTATCGCTGTGCTGCGTCGCGCTGTTGAAGCGCCGCTGCGTCAGATCGCTGCCAACTCCGGTGACGAGCCAAGCGTAGTCGTCAACGAAGTGAAGAACGGCAAAGGTAACTTCGGTTACAACGCTGCTTCCGGCGAATACGGCGACATGATCGAAATGGGTATCCTGGACCCAACCAAGGTAACCCGTTCGGCTCTGCAAGCTGCAGCCTCCATCGGCGGTCTGATCCTGACCACCGAAGCAGCGGTTGCCGACGCACCGAAGAAAGAAGGTGCAGCTGGCGGCGGTATGCCAGACATGGGCGGCATGGGTGGCATGGGCGGCATGATGTAAGCCAGCCCTGGCCCTGTAACGCAAAACCCCGCTGGCGAAAGTCAGCGGGGTTTTTTATTGCCCAAGTTCAGCATCCACCCGAACCAATGTGGGAGCGAGCTTGCTCGCGA
>NZ_WBRZ01000075.1:0-21272 GCF_008923895.1 Pseudomonas sp. GXM4 | reverse complement strand
AATTAGCAAGGCAACATATCTGTATGGTGATTCCGTCAAAATTGCCAGCGGCGAGCATATCGTCAAACATACCTTCATAAGGTTTATACAAACTACTTGCATTTCTATCGAGTGCCTCCATCACCTCGCGCGGCTCATCAGTTGTGAAAACCCCGTCATAGTAAAGATGTGGCTCAAAATTTAAAGCGACAAACCCAAACCCTCTTTCCGCAATCTGCTCCGTCGCTTTTTCTAAATTACGCTTAATATTCTTTAATGAATTTATCGACTTACATGCAATATGATAGTTACCAAAATCGGTAGACACTACGATATCTGGCTCACCAAGTTTAGCTTTAACTTTCCGATGCCTAAGATATTGAATATACTCAAGCTCGAAGACAGCATTTAGCCCATCAAACCCACTTGGCTCTTTAGGGGCAAGCGAATTTGCTTCGATCTGTGCAATTAGGCCCTTGAATGCAGACCTTTCTTCGACTGTAATAATACTGTAGCAGTTTATTATGGCTTCGAGCACACGTTGTGCCTGTAGTAAATCTATGCGCTCAGGTAGTGTCAGAGTATTCTTTCTGTGTATAACACCCTCACAAGCTTTAAAACATCTGTGCAAATCCGAATCTGCGCGTATCACCTTGTCAAATTCTGCGTAAATGAGTTTGACCTTATCAGGAAACCGCTCAATCTGCTCGTAACTTATAATAACTTCAGGCCCCACGGCACACCCCCACACATACTATTTATAATTTAACCTACGACAGCAATACTACCATCATCTCTCAAGCGTGACACCGAAGCGATAGCCCTCAATCTCGCAATTGAGTGGAAAGCGTAACATCTAGACCTTTTCTTACCTACATCCTAAACTTCGCGCCAGCACTAGGTTTTTTACAGCACTTGACCAAAAGTTTGTGTTTAAATCCCCACAGCACTATAGCTAGTGATGGCCCCTGCCCCGCTAGTCTCTCCAATTGATCCAGCGGTCATTTCTCAGCCAAGTGTTCACTTGTAAAAAAAGCTTATTTATTGGTTTTATTTCGTTATTCATATATACCCGATCAATCTTCTCAATATCCCCAAACCCGGCCGCATTGTCCGGCATCACCCCTGCCAGCGCTGGGTTCATACGCCACGCCGCGATCACGTCATTGCGAGTGATGTCCTTAATGCGCTCGAATTCATCTTTCGTGGAAATATCCCCAACAGGGATGATCTGAATCGCTTTGTCACTCCCACCAGGGATATTGACGAACAGCGAACGGAAATTCCCCACCCCCTTGCTGCCGGCAATCTTCGCCTGCAATGCTTTTTCGTCTTCTTCTGAAAGGTTCGGGTCGTTGGTATAAAACACGAATCCGGCATGCGCACCGTTATTAAAATACCGTCGGCGGAATAACGTCGCAGATTCATTCAGCAGCAGCGCATGCATACCGCCCAGGTAATCCGGGACGCCATAGATGTTTTGCTCGACGTCGTAGTCCATGACGTGCTCAACCTCATCCTCGTCAAAATGCAGCTGCTTCCCGTCCGGTAGCAGCATCACGAAACCGCCGCCCACTTTTCGCCGCATGTTCAAGGCAGGCAAATGCTCCAGCTCCAACACCTGGCCCAGGACATTGCGCTTACGCAGGAAATACCCCTCTCCGAACACCATAAAATCCAGCGCAGCGCGGCCCATGGTTTGGGCGCTGCAGCCACCTGACGGAATGAAATCACGTAGCAGCAGGTTGCGCTTGAAACGCGGGATGGTGCCGTGGTGCGCGTTCGCCCGCAGAAGCTTTGCTAGCCCTGTGCGCGATACCGGCGGTGTGTAGATCTGACCGTCGTCGCTGGCGAACACACCTAGGTATTCGCCCATGTGGCCGGCCAGCACTGACTCCGGCTCGCCGAAACTGAATGTCCGAATCCTTTGTCCGGTTCGTTGCGCCACTGATGCCGGCGGGGTTTGTTGCGTGGGTTCGCTCATGAGTACCTTCGAGAGTTGACCAGCGGCTACGCCGCTTCTTGTTCACGTTAAGTGGTTCATTAGTCAGCGCATGCATCACCGCCCACGCAATGTCGGCGTGGCCGGTTGCATCGGTACGTGAGGCGCTGTAGGTGATCTGGCCGCTGTTCGTCGCGGCGCGTTTGATGGTCAGGAAAGCTGCAGCGATGTCATTCCAGCCCGCATCCCACTCAATGCGCCGCGCCTGGATCGTGTCCTGAGCCTTAAGCACCAACATGTTTTTGGTCTCCAGGCTGTAATGGATCGGCGTGGCCCGTGGGTAGAAATCGCGCACCAGGTCGAACACGCCGTAGCCCACCCCCGTGACATCGATGCCGATGTGATGGACGTTGAAGCGCTCGCAGATTTTCTTGACCTGGGCGGCCTGAAACGTGAACGAATGCCCGCGCCACGAATGTTTTTCTAGAATCCGAAACTTGCCGCCCGGCGCCAGCGGCGGCGCGACTACCACACAAGTCGCATCATCGCGGGTGCGGCTCGGGTCGTAGCCCACCCACACTGGCGAATTCCCGAAAGGCCTTGCCACTTTCGGGTCTGGGTTGAAATCGCTCCATAGCGCAAGATCCGAGTAACAGCGCTCCAGGTCCGCTAGGCTGAACGCGCTTTGCGAACTGTCTATGAATTGGCAGAGGTACAGCTGGTCGAACACCTCATCAGAGTTCTCCAGGCGCAATTGCTCCAAGTCGAACAGATTGCAGCCGCCGGTAATGGCATCGTGAATGGTGATGATCTTGCGCCACTGCCCGTCCGGGCACAGTGCGCCTAGGCGCAACTCAGGCTCAGTCGGGAAGGGTTGGTTGGCTTTCTTGTGTCGGCCCCGTTTGAAGGTGTCGCCGGTCCAAAAAGGATAAGCCTGATGGCTGACCGCGCTGGGCGTGGAAAAGAAAGTTTTGCGCCACTTCTTGTGCGTCGCCATGGCCCCCGCGAGGCTGCTCAACTTGTCGAAGTCACGGATCCAGAAATACTCATCGTAGACATGCCCGTGCGGCCCCTGTGCCGTGCTGCTGTTTGTGCTCATAAAGCGCAGTTCAGCGCCATTGCTCAGGGTGATCGGGTTCCCGGTCAGCTCGATCTCAAACCATTCGCGGGCAAACTTCAGGATGTATCCGCGAAACAATTCCGACTGCGCCCGGCTCGCCGACAGGAACATCTGATTGTCCCCAGTCAGCACCGCATCCATGAACGCTTCGCCGGCAAAGTAGTAGGTCAGCCCGGACTGGCGGCATTTCAGCACGTTGCGGATTCGCCGCGTCAGCGGGTTCTGCTTGGCTGCGAACAACTCCTTTTGATAGCCAAACAACTTGCTGGTGAATTTCTCGAGAAAGTCCACCTCGGTCAGTTGCGAGATATCGTTTTTAACCGACTTGGGTTTGCGCTTCTTCGGACCGTCCCGGTCGTGCTCACTCTTTCGCCCTGCTCGTTCCGGCACCGTTGCCTCTTCAGGGCGGGCAGGTTTGGCGCACTGTTTCAGTAGGCGTTCGCGCAGCGTTGTCAGCCGATCGAGCTCATCCAGTTCGGCTTTGCCAAGGGTGCCATGCTTTTCCAGAATCAGCGTGATCCGCCGGCTCACTGCCGTCAGCGGTTCATCATCCGTCAGCAGTTCGTCCCAGCAGCCTTTGGCGATCCAGTAATACACGATGCGCACATTCGGCAACTTCAGCTCGGCCTGAATCTCACGCGGTTTGCAGCGACGCAGATAGAGGCGTTTGGCGGTTTCTCGCACTTCAATCGAATAGGGCATGGGCCGCAGTCTATGCAGCCCAAAACCCTCAAACCCGCAGTTAAATGCCGCAAAATTCCTAGATCGTCCATCTAGGAATTTCGCGCAGTTGAACCGTTTGTTTGCCGGTTACGGGTTGCCTATCGTGGCCACCAACACAACGCCAATCGAGCAATTCGCCCATGCCTCGCCACTTCACCACTGACTGGAAACCTGTCGCCACCAGCGGAAAAACCGCCGACGGCCGCAGCATCGATCCGCAGGTGCTGCGAGACATGGCCGCCGCTTACAACCCCGACACCTACACCGCCGTGATCTGGTTCGAGCACATCCGCTACATGGGCAATTTCGGCAGCGTCAGCGCGCTGAAAGCCGAGGACTTGGACGAAGGCAAAGTGCGCCTGTTCGCCAAGCTCTCGCCCAATGACCGCCTGCTGCAGCTCAACAAAGAAGCGCAAAAGCTGTTCCCCAGCATCGAGATCGACCCCAACTTTGCCGACACCGGCAAACCGTACCTGCGTGGCCTCGCCGTCACCGACGAACCGGCCAGCCTCGGCACCGCCCAATTGCACTTTTCCCAGCGTGCCGGCACCGGCCAGTGCTTTACCTCAGACGAGCCGCTGGGCGAACTGATCCACACCGACCCGATCGATGAATCAGCCGTGTCGTTCTTCACTCGCCTGTTCAATCAACTGGGAAGCAAGGCCGCCCCACCCCAAAGCGAGACACCCGACATGGATCAAAAGACCGCCGAAGCCTTCAGTGCCGCCGTGGCCAAGCTCGACACCGTGGCCACCCGTTTGGAACAAAGCACGACCCACTTTGCAACGCAGAAAACCGATGAGCTGCCTGCGCCGGAACCGGTGAAAGAGGCAGCCGCTGTTGTCACGGCCGCCCAGTTCAATGCGCTCAAAAGCTCGCTGGACAAACTGACGGAAAACTTCAACGCAGCGCTCAATCAAGGCCAAGGCAAAGACGTACCGCCAATCACCGGCGCCGTCACCGAACAACCGGAGGCCGTGTACTGATGAGCCAACTCAGCGACCACGCCCGCCAGACCTATAACGCCCTACAAACCAGCGTTGCCCGCACGTATGGCGTCACGTCGGCCAGTGAAGAATTCAACGTCGAGCCGACCCACGCTCAGACCCTGAACGACCGCATCACCCTCAGCTCCGCCTTCTTGCAGCGCATCAACGTCATCGGCGTCAGCGAGATCAAGGGCGAAAAAGTCATGATGGGCGTCAACGGCACCGTGACCGGACGCACCAACACCGACAACAAAGACCGAGAACCGCGCAACGTGCTGGGCTTGGACGGCAAGGGTTACGAACTGTTCGACACCCACAGTGACGTCACCCTCAGATTCGCCACCATTGATGCCTGGGCCAAGTTCAAAGACTTCGCCAAACGCTACAGCGCTGCCGTGCAGCGCCAGATCGGCCTGGATCGGATCATGATCGGCTGGCACGGCCTCGAGGCCAAACCCGACACCGACCGCGACGCCCATCCGCTGTTGCAAGACGTCAACAAAGGCTGGCTGCAAATCGTGCGTGAGCAAGCGCCACAGCAGATCCTCGCGCAAGGTCAGACACCGGGCAAAATTCGCATCGGCCAACTCGGTGACTACCCCAACCTCGACGCATTGGTCTTCGACGTGTCGTTGATGATCGACGAAGAGTTTCGCGATGGCGATGACCTGATAGCGATCATCGGCCGTGACCTGCTCGCCCACGACAAAGGCAAGCTGTACGCCAAACAGGGCCATACACCGACCGAAAAAGAAAAGGTCGAACTGTCGCAGGTGATCGACACCTACGGCGGCCTACCCTCCTACACCTGCCCACACTTTCCGTCCAAGGGCGTGACGGTCACCTCGTTCAACAACCTGTCGATCTACTTTCAAGACAGCTCATGGCGGCGTTACCTGTTGGCCAATCCGAAGCGCTCACGCACCGAGGATTACAACAGCCGTAACGAGGGCTACGTGGTCGAACAACTGGGCAAATTTGCCGCCATCGAAGCCACCAACGTGGAACTGCTGGCCGATGCCCCCGAAGAGGTCAAAGCATGAGCTTGGCACTGATGCACAAACAACGCGTGCTCGAGCAAGGCCCGGTGGAAACCGTCGAGGTCTACACCCCAAGCACCGCGCTGGCCGGCCCCGCCAATGCACAAAAGCATCTGGCGTTGATGACCACGGCACTGGCCGAGGACTGCGCCCGATTGTCAGACCTCAACAGCTTGGCCGACCGCCAACGCCTCAAACGTGACGAGCTTTTGCCCAAATACCTGGACTATGTGCAGCGCTACCGCGACTCGGGTCTCAACCATCGCAACCCGGTGTTGATGCAGGTGCTGGTGTGGTTGTTCGACACCGAGCAATTCGAGCAGGCCTTGGCGTTGGCGGACTTTGCCATGCAGCAAGGCCAAGTGATGCCTGAGCGCTTCAAGCGCGACATTCCAACGTTTCTGGCCGACGCCATCATTGAATGGGCCGAGGCCGAGCACGAAGCCAAGCGCAGCCCGGAACCCTACCTGACCTTACTGCTGCCCCGCGTCGATGGCGAATGGCAGCTCTACGAGCGGATCCCGGCGCGCTATCACAAGCTGCTGGGCATCATCGCTATGGAACAAGAGCAGTGGAGCGAAGCCATCGCCCGCTTCGAACGCGCTGCCGAACTCTACCCGGCAATCGGCGTAAAAACGCGCCTCGAAGACGCCACCAAAGCACTGCGCCGAACAAGCGCTGACAGCTGAACAGACTTACCCACCCCAGCGGGGGCCTGTCGAGGCCATGGCTTCGTGCCAATGACCAAAAACAGCCACCCCCGCCTTTTATTCTTGCGAGCAGGCCCATGAGTTTTTCTGGCAAACCCACCACCCTGATCGCTCACCCGATCACCAATGACGGCTTCTGGCCGGATCTGGACGTGGCTGAATTTCAGAAGGGTTATCGCCTGCCGGCGGAATACCTGATGGAGCTGCTCGTGGACGGCATCACCCAAGCCATGAGCGAAGTGAATCTCGACCTGGCCAGGCACAAAGCACACTGGCAAGCCGCAGGCATCCGCAACGTCGCCAAAGCCGACCCAATGCTGTTACCGGAACGCACCTTCATGGCCGCCAGCTACAAACGCGCCGTGTACTGCCGCGGCAAGGCTTTTCTGCTCGCCCAGTTCGCGACGATCAATCGCCGCGAGAGCGCCGAACACTACGCCAAAGAAAGCCCGCAAACCCACGAACAATTCCTGTCGTTCAGCCAACAAGCCGTGCGCCTGATTCAAGGCCGTGGCCGTGTCACCGCCGAGTTGATCTGAATGGATAAATTACGCGCCCTCACCCGTCACCTGACCGAGCGACTGACGGTGCCCGCCGAACAGCTCGACAGTTGGGCCGAACAGGTCACGTTGCCGCTGTACTGGAAACCCACCGAACAGGGTTTGCACATGGGCGACATGCGGTACCGGGCCGTGTTGGTCATCGAGCGCTTCGGCGATGAGCCAACCAAGTTGATGGCATTGGTTGGGGCATGGCTGGAAACCCATGACCCGCATCGTCATTGCCATGACCTTCCGCCTGCGGTGTTCGACTTGGACCCGCTCGACGCCGACCTGACCGACATCGAACTGCAACTGGACTTTGTCGAGCCGCAACATTTGGTGGAGTCCACAGACGGAGAGATCGAAGCCTTCGGCAAGCGCTGGGCGTTCGTGCCGTTTGACTTGTGGGTGGCTGAACACGGAGCCGTTCATGACCGCGCTGACGTTTAGCCTCGACATTCGCGGCCTGCTCGACGCGAGCGAACGCCTGCAACTGTTGTCCCTACCGCCCGCTAAACGCCGACGCGTGCTGAGCAAGAGCGGCGACCGGTTCGCGGCGCACAACCGTAGCCGTCTACGCAGCCAACGCAATCTCGACCGCTCAGCCTTCGCACCGCGCAAAGACGGCCATAAACGCCGAATGCTGCGCGGTGTGGCAAAGACCCTTCGACGCACCCAGACATCAGCCACCCACGCCGTCGTGGGTTGGAGACGCAGCGCCGCTTCACGCATCGCCAGCGAACACCAGCACGGCCGCTCGCAAGTCATGACCGCCGCTCGCATGCGTGGCCTGTATCAGTCATCGCCTTACGCTGGAGCAGCTACACGCAAGCAAGCCAAGGCGCTGCTGAGGGCCGGTTATCGCGTGCGCGTCCAACACCGCTGGCGGCGCCCGACACAGAGCTGGATCGTGCAGAACCTTAGCAGTGGTCAGGCGGGGCTGATCCTGGCGCGCCTCGAAGGGCGTCACAAACCACAGCGCTGGACGATCCGGCTGCCCGTTCGGCACGCCTTGGGAGCCGATGCGCACACGATTCGCGACCTGATCAAAACCGTATTGCAACAGACAATCAACGCACCCCGTTAACGAGGTTATTCCCGTGGCTCAAGGTCAAGTCGGCGTCAACAATCTCAATCTGGGCCAGGGCCCGGTGACCGAGATCGAACGCTACTTTCTGTTCATCGGCCCGGCGACGAAAAATGTCGGCAAGCTGCTCACACTCAACACGCGCAGCGATCTGGACAATGAGCTGGGTGTCTCGGCCAGTGATCTAAAAACCCAAATCACCGCCGCCCGCGCCAACGGTGGCGAGCGTTGGGCCTGTGTCGCCTCGCCTATCGGTGCCGAAGGCGAATGGACAAGCGCGCTGGACATGGCCCACGCCAGCAGTGTCGCCGTCGAAGCAGTTGTAATCACTCCCCCCATCAGCAACAACGCTGAGCCGCAGGCCATGCATGAGGCCGTCACCAGCCTGAACAACCGCTACGGCCGCCGCCTGTTTGTAATGGCTGCCAGCGCTGGCATCCTGCCCGGGCAGGATTGGGCACAGTACCGCGAAGTCCAACGGCCATTGGTCGATAGCGTTTCCGCTCCCCGCGTGATGGTGGTGCCACAACTGCATGGCAACGACCTCGGCGTGTTGGCCGGCCGCCTGGCCAATGCGCAAGTCAGCATCGCCGACAGTCCCATGCGCGTGGCAACCGGTGCGCTAATCGGACTAGGGCCGACCCCGACCGACAAAGACAATGTGCCCTTGCCCTCTTCCACACTGGCAGCGCTCGACAAGCTGCGTCTCTCCGTTGCCCAAACGTACCCTGACTACCCCGGCGTGTACTGGGGTGACGCGAATCTGTTGGACGTTCCCGGTAGTGATTATTCCGTGGTTGAACACCTACGTATCGTCGACAAGGCCGCACGCCGCGTGCGCGTCCTGCTGATCCAGATGGTGGCCGACCGCAAGGTCAATAACACCCCCGCCAGCATGGCTGCCGCGTGCCTGAAACTCATGCGCCCGCTGCGCGAAATGTCCCGCTCGGTGACCTTCGCCGGTCAGCACTTCCCCGGCGATATTCAGCCGCCAACAGACGACGCTATTACCCTGGTCTGGCCAAACCGCACCACCCTGCAAGCCTATCTACGCATTCGCCCTTTCAACTGCCCTAAAGATTTGACGGCCAACATTGCGCTGGATCTGTCGCTGGACGATAAGGAATAACCATGGCCCGCATCAGCGGCATGAACTTCGACGTGAACCTGGGCGATTTGCAGGTGCACATTGAAAAAGCCACCCTCGACATTACTGACAACAGCGCCGTGGCCCAAACCCGAGGCGTGCCCGATGGACACGTGGACGGTGACGTCGCCGCCAGTGGTGAATTTGAACTCGACAGCGCCAATCTCGCGCTGCTGATTGAAGCGGCTGGCCGCGCCGGCTCGTTCCGAAAACTCGCCCCCTTCGACACGCTGTTCTTCGCCAAAACCGCCACCGACGAGCTGCGCGTCGAGGCCTTCGGCTGCAAGTTGAAGATCTCAAGCCTGCTGGATATCGATCCCAAGGGCGGCGAGAAAAGCACTCACAAAATCCCCTACGACGTCACCAGTCCCGACTTCATTCGCATCAACGGCGTGCCATACCTCGATGCCAGTGAAATCGATGGCCTGCGCTGATACCGCGCCACGACTTTTCAACTCACCACCGGAGCCCACATGACCCGTCGAGACATCACCCTAAATATGGGCGAGCAAGATTTTACCTTCATCCTGGCGCCCCAGGACGTCACCAAATACTTCAACGCCGTGACGCCCAACAACAAGGTCTCACCGTCTAATAACCTGCTGACCACCACTGTCCTGCCCGACCATTTGCCGGCGCTGCGCCCACACCTGGCCAACCCGGTGACAGTCATGCAACTGGCCGGCACGCTGCTGGAAGAGTACGCGCCCGACGTTGAAATCATCGTAAAAAAGCCCTCGACCGTGCTGACCGCCTGAGCGCTGACGGCTTCGGCCAATTGATTGCCCTGACCGAGCGCTGGCTACCCGGCGCCGCCCCCACCGCCGACAACCTGGGCACCGCCAAATGGCTGGAAGACGAACATTGGAAACGCATGGAAATCGCCGTGGCCAACGGCATCGCCAAGGCGTGGAAAGGTTGAACAAGGAACCGCAACATGAGCCCCACCGTCAGCAAGCTTGATTTTGTCTTGAGCCTGATCGATCGCGTCAGCCAACCCTTGAGCAAAGTCAAAACCGGCTTCAGTGACATGGCGACACAGGGCCAAAAAAGCATCAAACAAATGGGCGTCGGAGTGGCAGGTTTGCTCGGCTCGGCCTTCGCCTTGAAAACAGCGATGGCGCCCGCGTTGGGGCAAAACGCGGCGTTGGGGGAAGTCGAAAGTCTGGGCGTTGCCGTCGATGCGCTGGAGCTTTTGAACAAGCGCTCGCTGCAATTCGCAATCGCTTATGGTGAAAGCGCGACTGGCTTTGTCACTTCGGCCTACGACATCCAAAGCGCAATTGCTGGCCTGACCGGTGCGCAGTTGGCGAACTTCACGTTTGCCTCCAACGTGCTGGCCAAAGGCACCAAAGCAGATGCGGCCACCGTGACCGATTACGTCGGCACGATGCACGCCATCTTTGAGAGAGACGCCGATGCTATGGGCAAAAACGCTTGGGTCGAGCAACTGGTAGGACGTACCGCCACCGCTGTGCAAATGTTCAAGACCACCGGCCAGGGCATGAGCAACGCCTTTTCGGCCCTCGGCGCCAGCGCAGCATCGGCCGGGGTCGAAGCCGCCGAACAGATGGCCATTCTGGGCACCCTTCAAGCCACCATGAGCGGCAGCGAGGCCGGCACCAAATACAAAGCGTTTCTGGCTGGTGCCTATAACGCTCAGGAACAACTCGGGCTGGCGTTCACCGACAGCTACGGACGCCTACTGCCCATGGTCGACATTCTAGACAAGATCAACACGAAGTTCGGCGACCTCGACGCGGTCGAACTGGACCAGTTGAGCAAGGCATTCGGCAGCAAACAAGCAATCGGCTTGATCGTTCAACTGTTGCCCAAAACCGCAGCGCTGACCGACAGCATCCAGCGCTTGGACGCCGTCAGCGGCATGGATAAAGCCGTGGCCATGGCCAAATCCATCGCCGATCCGTGGGAGCGATTCGAGTTTGCCGTTGAAGCGGTGCGTATCGCGTTCGGCCAAAAGCTGCTGCCTACCCTTAACCCGATCATGGAGCGACTGGCTGAAGGCGCCGGTCACCTGGTGCGCTGGACATCCTTGTTCCCCAACCTGACGCGAGTTATCGGCCTGGCAGTACTGGGCGTGTTTACCCTCACCGCTGTCGTCGCTTTGATGACACTGACCTTCGGCATTTGGCGCACCGCCGCACTGCCCGTGGTTTTACTGTTGAAGCTGTTGAGCAAGGCCTCATGGAGCAGCACCCGCGCCTTTATCGCCAACGCAGCATCCACAACCCTGTCGTGGCTGCGCATTGCGGTTTTGGTCATTTGGCTACGCGCGGCAACCTCCGCCATGTGGCTATGGCAAGCGGCGATCTGGCTGACCAATACGGCGCTGTGGGCTAACCCGCTGACATGGATCGTGCTCGGCGTTCTGGCCTTGGTCGCCGTGATCGCCGCCGCCGTCTATTACTGGGACGAATGGACGATCGCACTGCAAGACACCGCCGCGTTCCGATGGATTAGCGAACAGCTGTCTTCGCTTTCTAATTGGTTCGGTTCCATCGGTGGTTGGTCGGGCATGGCCAAGGCCGCATGGGAGGGCATCGTCGCGATTTTTCACAGCGCTATCAATCGCCTGATCGCTTTGCTGAACACCATTCCCGGCGTCGACATCCAAGCGCAATTTGGCGAGATGCCAACGACGCCGAACCTGGACAGTCTTGAGGCAGCACGTCGCGCCCAGCAAACCATAAACGCTGCCATCCCTTCGCTGTCGCCATCGCGCGCGGCGGCCGTTCCAGCGGGCGGTTTGCTGACCAGCCTGCAGAACAACAGCACACACAACAAAGGCACCCACGTCGAAAACCAACACATCTACACCAGCAAACCGCTGACCAGTCACGAACTGGAAGGCCTGATGGTGATGGCCGGATGAGTGAATACGTGGATCTGCTGATTGCCGGCAATGACCTGGTGCTGGACCCATCCCGTCAGCCCCTGCTGATTGACGGGCGCGCCAGCATTGCCCAGGACATCGCTCACATGATCCGCGAAAGCGGGCTGCTGGTGACCTTGGTCGCCGAGCGCGACAGCCTGCGCCAGCGCGATTGCCGCCAGCAATTGGAACTGCTTGTGGAAGCCGACGAGCGCCTGGTACCGGGCACGGCGCAAGTCATCCCGGAGGGCAACGGAAACTACACCGTCACAGCCACCACCCTGAAATATGGCGCGCTGCAGGTGACCGTGTGAGCGATCCGGATTTCAAAGAAGCGTTGCGCGCCGCAGGCATTCCGACTACCGAAGCCGAGTTAGTCAAAGCTTGGGAAAAGGAAGCCGCTGCAAAAGGCTGCACGCTCACCAACACCAGCGCCTACTCGCCTTTCTGGCGGATCATCAGCGCATTGGTGACCCAACCGGTGCTGTGGGTACTTCAGTTCATCGTTGACACGGTATTGCCGAACTTCTTCGTCAAAACCGCCGTCGACGGCTGGCTGGACCTGCTGGCATGGGCCGTCAACGTCGAGCGTAAACCCTCCACCCACGCAACGGGCCTACTATTATTCACCCGCACCACAACCACGGGCGCATTGCAGGTACCGGTCGGTACCCGTGTGCAATCACCCGCCATCAACGGCCGGATCTACGAACTCAAAACCACGAGTGCGGCGCAGTTCGATGAAGGTCAATTGCAGCTCTCCATTCCGGTAGAAGCCACCGAGGCCGGTAGTGGCTACAACCTGGCACCCGGGTATTACGCCATTTTGCCGGTCCCCGTCCATGGCATCGTCCAAGTGGTCAACGCCGCCCATTGGTTGACGCAACCCGGCGCCGATCGCGAGCCCAACGACCAATTACGTCTACGAGTGCGCAACCAGTTCTCGGCCGTGAATCAGTACCACACCGACGCCGTGTACCGCGCCATGATCGCGTCCTTCCCGGGCGTGCGTCCCGATGGCGTGTACTTCGAGCACGGTGCCCCGCGCGGTCCCGGCAGCGCCAACGCCTACGTTTTGTTCGAAGCGGGTGTACCGGCCGACGACTACCTACAGCAGATCAATGCCCATATCCGCGACAACGGCAACCATGGCCACGGTGACGACCTGCTGGTCAAAGTCATGCCCGAAGTCCGATATACCATCGAACTCACCCTGTGGCCCCTACCCCACCTGAGCAGCGAACAACGTTCCAAGCTGAAAACCCAAGTCGAGCAGTTCATCCGTGCCGCGTTCCGCGAAAGCACGCCAAATGACTACCGACCGACCCTGACCTATCCCCAGTCGCGCTTTTCCTTTAGCCGCTTAGGTGAAGAGTTGCACGCACAGTTTCCGGGCATCGAATCGCTTGCGTTCAGCGACAGCGACATCCTGTCAGAGCTGAATATCCCGCGTATCAAACGGCTGAGGGTGATCCTCGATGCTTAAGCTCAAATTGCCGTTTTGGCTGGGAGGTGCAGAACTGACAAAGCTCAAAGCCACCGCACAGTCGTGGTGGGAAAAGGTTGAGCAATGGTCGCATTGGCCTTTACTGCAATTGGACCCCGAACACTGCCCCGTCGCCCTACTGAACTTGATCGCCTGGCAGCGCGACATCACCCGGTTTCGCGGCGAACCCGAACACCTGTACCGGCTACGAGTGAAGTTCGCCTTTATCAATTCAGTGGATGCCGGCTCGACCGCCGGACTGGTGCGAATACTGCGGCGTCTCGGCATCGGCTATGTCGAGATCGAGGAACGCTTGCCGGGTCGAGACTGGGACATCGTGCAGCTCAATCTCAGTGACTCGCAGCTCTCGGACAATCCCGACCTGCTACGCGTGATTGTTCAACAGTATGGCCGCACCTGTCGGCGCTATGACTTCGTGACCATCACCCCCGTGAGCCTGCAGGTGGCCATGGTCGATTTCAATGACGATCAGCAAACGCTGATTGCCAGCCTTTAGGAGACTCAATGGCTGCCAGTATCACTACCGCCGGCGAACGGTTGATCGCCGAAAAACAAGCCGCTCACCAAGTCCTGAAGGTGGAGCGTTTCGTTATCGGATGTGTACCTGACCTCGATCCCGACGCGCCCGTGGACCGTGATGCACCGAAGCCCCCGACCGAGCAAATCGTTCACGTTCAACGCTATACACAGAAAGGTTTTGTGAACCCCAACCAGGTGGTCTACAGCCTGATGATGGGCAGCGACATAGGGGACTTTGACTGGAACTGGATCGGTCTGGAAACCGAAGAAGATGTGCTGTTGATGGTCGCTTACGTGCCCTTGCAACAAAAGCGCAAGAACGTCCCCCCACATCAGATCGGCAACAACGTAACGCGCAACCTGATGCTGCAGTTCGACGGGGCCAAAGCGCTGACCAATGTGACTATCGACGCCAGCACTTGGCAGCACGACTTTACCTTTCGCTTGCACGAGATTGATGAGCGCGAACGCTTGGCCAACCGCGATTTATTCGGCCGTGCTTTCTTTTTCAGTAACGGCCTGCGAATCGTCAAGGTGTGGGGCGGATACGAACTCATGCCGGGATTAGCCTTCATCGAAGGCATCCGAGTCGAGTTGACCAAACGTATACCCATCACACCACCGACGTCGGCGGCCAACGTGTGGGTGGACGTGGCAATGATGCGCCAAGACAACAGCGTCACGGCAAACGTGTCTGTCCAATGGGGAGAGGATCTACAGGATTATCGAGACAGCGCCGGAGCCCAACACTACTTGATACCTATTGCCAGCCTGTCCGGCACCGGCACGATCCATGAACGACGAACCACCGAAGTCATTGATGAGCCACTGATCACTCACTTCGCTGCGCGTAATGGTGACTACTATGACCTTCGCGCCAGAGGCACCACCAAAGAAGATGTTGAGCTGGATCAAATCCCCAATGCCGTCAGCGATGATCCTTGGGAAAACGACAGCGACATCCTCCCCACAACCAAAGCCCTAACGATTCTTGAAGCTGACATTCAAAAATCCTTTGTCGGAATGGTGGCCGCGTTCGACATGCATAACGCGCCTAAAGGCTGGCTCAAGCGTAATGGCGCGAACGTGTCGCGCCACACGTACTCCGACCTCTTTGCAGTTTTGGGCACCCGTCACGGTGCAGGCAATGGTCGAACCACCTTCAATATCGGCGACAGCCGAGGTCTGTTCATTCGAGCGTTGGACGACGGCGCTGGGCGAGACCCAAATCGCGGGTTGGGCACTTTTCAGCAAACTCAAAACCTTTCCCACAGCCACACCGCCGTCGCATCTGCGGTCGGTGACCATATCCACAGCGCGTCTACAGATGCCCAAGGCAACCACGCGCACAGCGCATGGACGGATTCACAAGGGCATCACAGTCACACCATCGACCTTGGTCGTGGCGAAGAAGACGGTCGCGGCGGCGGCAATCCCGGCGGTGTTCACCGCGGCAGCGCCGACAGTACCTCAGCCGCAGGCGCCCACGCTCACAACGTCGGTATTGGTCACGCGGGTTTGCATAGCCACGCTGTGCACATCGGTGTGGCCGGTGGGCACAACCACGCCATTACCGTGCACGCCGCTGGAGGCGATGAGTCGCGCCCGGTTAACCAGGCCTTGCTGGTCTGCATCAAATACTGAGAGTGAGCAATGACTGCAAAAATCGTTTATCAGACCGACCACCTGGGATTGTACGTCGGCGAGACAGAAGCTGATGAATCGCCGCTCGAGCCGGGGGTATTTTTAATTCCCGGCGGCTGCGTGGAAGTGCCACCGCCACAAGCCCCGGAATTCAAAAGAGCCTATTGGACGGGTAGCGCCTGGCAACTGCTCGACTACTTCGAAGGGCTGATCGTCTACAACATTCGTACTCGCGCCCCCCTGACCCTGACCGGCCCTGGCTCAGTCCCCAACGGCTATACCATGAAAACGCCGGGACTCAACCAGATCTGGAAAGACGGCCAATGGGTGGATGATCTGGACACGCTGCTGGCCAAGTTCTACCCGCAAAAACTCGACGCACTCGACGCCGGCTGCGCCCTATACATCGAGTCAGGATTTGAATCCGATGCGCTGGGCGAACATCACCGATACGACAGCACCCTTGAAGATCGGGTGAACTTAACCGGGTTAATACTCAGCGAACGTGAAGCGCTCTATCCCTGCCATAACACCACTTCACCCCCTCTCGAAAAAGTATTTCGCGAACACACCGCGCCACAGCTGCATTTGCTCGGCCAGCATTTGGTGGTCTTTCAACAACGCGCCTTGCAGCAGTCACAAGAGCTCAAAAAGTTGCTGGACAACGCGTTGAATGCAAAAGACCTCAGCGCCCTGCAAGCCATCGAGTGGAGTCCGCCAGCGTGACGTGGGCACCGGTGACGCTGCGCTGGCCCGTGCAAGCGACAGGATGGTTGAGCGACCTGCCTATTCAGTCTGGCGAGCCGGTCAATAACGTGACGCACGAACTCGTAAAGCGCGGCCGTGCAGCGATGCAAGATCAGTTAGGCCAGAAGCTGGCGTGCTTGGCGGTGACGCCGTTCCAGCCAGGTGTCGGTCAGGGCCGAGGCTATCAACGATCTTTATCCGCCCCCAATCTCGTCCAGCATCTTGCAGACACGTTATTGGGCGGTGCAGGCCTTCCAGCAGTCGGTCATGATCAGCACGCATTGGTCGTGCTGTTCCTGTCGACCCGATACGAGCACCTAGCCGATGGTTTGGCTGGCCTCAACGCATTGCTTCCCCTACCCGAGCTTGTGCGGACCGAAAAACGCGCCCGGCATCTATCCGAGCTTGAGGCTCAAAAGTGGATTAAGGCGCGTGCCGGCTCACTTCCGCGTTGGGGCAGCCTGTCACTGGAACGCTGCCCGTTCATCAAAGCCACACAAAAAGCGCTGTCCGGGCATTTGTCCACGCTCGAAAGCATGACCACAAACCGCTCGCCGCTTCAGGACCTACGCGCCATTGCCGATCGCAAAGCCGAACGACGCAAAGCTTTGGATCGACAACTGAGCGAGATCAAAGAACATCTGGCCAAGCCGGACCAGGGTTACACCATGGTCGCCCGTCTCCTCAAGCCAAGCACCGCCGAGCACTGGCGCCGACAGCTGTTGGACGAGGCTGCGCCGGGGCATGAATGGGTGTTGTGTGCCGGCATGATGCTGGTCGGGCCACAAGAAGGCCTGCGCTTCGTTCAGGAACTGGTGGGGCTATGACGCTGCTACTCGACGGCCAGAAGGTCAACGGCAAATCACTCAAAGTCACCGCCAATCTGCGCATCGAAAGTGGTGACATGTCTGGCCAGACCAGCAACACCGACCGATCACATCAAGGCTTCAAACCCAAGGCGCTGACTGTCTCGCTGACGATCCCCTATCGCGATCGGGTTCACTTGGCGGAAATCATGCGTCTGGCCGAAACCACTGCCGGCGGCGGGCAGCCCAGGGTGTATCGATTGGTCAACGACACGGCCGAGGCGTTCGGCGTACGTCAGGTGCAATTCAGCGACACCCTCAGTGCAAAGGAAGATGACAACCTTTCCGCCTGGCGGGTGCAGTTCACTCTCACAGAAAAACTCTCCAACCCTGAGCGCGTTGAAACACGCCGGCCTGGCAATAAGGTTCACCAGCAAACGGGAACCGGGGGACGAGTGACCGACCCAACAGCCACGCCGGTGCCGGACACCGAAACCCAGTCACCCGAGTTGTCCGGGTTCGAGAGCATCCTCAAGCGCGTCGACGATTATTTGGGGCCTCCCCAATGAAATTGCACAAAGTGCTAACCATCAACGGCCAACCGTTTGAAGTGGTCAGTGATGAGGTCCGGCTGGATCTGCACACACCTGGCCGAGCCAGTTTCCGAATCAAATCGGCCACCGCCCAGCGCGGTCTGGTGTGCCTGGATATCGGCTACAACGACAAGCCGCTACAACGCCACTTTCTGGGGTACATCGAGCAATGCACAGCCGCCAATGGCCTGGAGCAAGTGTTGTTCTGCCGCGAGCTGACCGCGACGCTGAGCCGTTCATTGCCTTTGGGATTGCGCCATGTCGATCTACCCGCAGTGCTGTCCGAGATCACCCGTTCATCGTGCCTGCGCTTTCGCCTGCCGGCCACCGGCTACGCCAAGGTGCGAGTGCCTTACTTTTACTCGCTGGGCACCGGCGTTCAGGCACTCGATAGCTTGGGCAGGGTGTTCAGCATCCCCGACTTCATCTGGCACCAACAGGGCGACGGCGACGTATACGTTGGCAGTTGGGCCGACAGCTATTGGGGTACACGCCCGGCGCTGCAACTGCCGGCCGAACTGTTCGGCGCACACCTGGGGAACCAGAGCGCTGAAGTCGCCGCACTGCCCGGGGTGCGCCCCGGCGCACTGATCGATCAAGGCCGAATCACCTCGGTGACGCTGGCCGACACGAAAATGGTGCTCAAGTGGAAGAAGTCGTAACCCGCATCGTCGAACGGCGCTTCCCGGAGTTAGTCGGCGCTTATCACCTGCCCCGGTTCGCCCAAGTGATAGCGGTAGCAGACCCACCGAGTGACGCCGGCCTTTGCGATGACTTCCGCCCGCGTTACGCCGTGGATCTGCAAGTGCTTGCCCATGACGGCGAGCCAGATCCGCTCCTGCCGCCCCTCTTGGGAGTCGCGTTACCGGTGATGGGCGGCGGCGATGCCATGGGTTTCTACGCCTTCCCGGCAGAGGGCACCCACGTGGTGGTCAACTTCGCCTATGGGATGCCAGACAAACCTTTTATTTCGCAGATCCTGCCTCACGGCCTGAGCCTGCCCCGCGTGCCCAAGGGCGATCTGGTGTGGCAACACAGTGACGCGGTGCAGCAACGCGCCGACGCCGACGGCAACTGGCTACGCCAGACCGACGCCAACATCACCGACCAATCCACCGAGCGCCTTGTACAAGCCACGAGCAACGCCGAGCGCTATCAAATGAACACCGTTGATGTCGACGAGCACAGCACCGAATCAGTCGGGGGCATCAAAACGCTTGAAGCACTGGGCGCGCTCAAACTCCTGTCCGGGGGATCGGCCAGCATGGCCGCCCTCGGTGATCTGCACGTCACCACCGGTCATGACCTGAACGTGGTGGTTGAGCAAAAGCACACCACTACGGTTACCGGTGACATGCAGGAGCGGATCCACGGCGCGCGCCAGAGCATCGCCGCGGTGGCTCAACGTTTCGAAGCACCAACGACTTGGCTAGGCTCGGAAACCACCAATGTACTCACCGTACTCTGTGACCTGATTAATCTGGTGGAAGCGATGAGCACAGCCATTGCCGGTCATACGCACGCACCCAAACAGCCCCCTCTCAACACGGCTCAATTTGTCGCCCACGCCGAGTCCGCCGCTGCGCTCTATACAGAGCTGGCCCCTTTAACTGAATGAACCCCATCAAGGATGACACCGTGCAAGACATCCGCTGCGGCAGTTGCTGCCGCAAACTCGCCGCTGCCAGCGGCTTTACCGAATTACAGATCAAGTGCCCGCGCTGCCGGACATTCAACCACCTGAAGGCCCCGAGCCTCCCCCCAGCGTGCCGCGAGCATCCAGAACAACGAGTTCATGAATGCCGCAACCCACCCTTGGCAGCCTGTTCGCAGGCGTAGGAGGCTTTGATGTCGGATTTGAAAACGCGGGATACCGCAGCGCCTGGCAAGTCGAACTCAACCCCATCAACCGGGCTGTGCTTGCCGATCGATTTCCACACGCCACCCAATACGAAGATGTGCGCCACTGCGGCGCTCACAACCTCAGCAGCGTCGACGTCCTCACGGCCGGCTTCCCGTGCCAGGACATCAGCATCGCCGGCTGCCGAGAAAGCAACCGAGACACCCGCGGGCTACGCGGCGAACGCAGCGGATTGTTTTGGGAAGTCATACGCATCCTCAAAGAGACACAACCTCGCTGGGTGGTGCTTGAGAACGTCGTTAACCTGCTCGCTGTCAACGGTAGCCAAGACTTTGAAACAGTCATCCGGGCCCTTGCGGACTGCGGGTATGTGGGATTTTGGCGAGTGCTTAATGCTCAATATTTCGGAGTCCCCCAGCAACGTCGCCGCATATTCCTGGTCGCAGGTTTTAGACGCATGCCCCCCTTCGAGTTCCTGGCTGACGCCGCGCCAGTGGACGCAGTACCTCCAGCGTCTCAATCGCAGCCCTGGCCACGCCCAGCGGATGCCTGGGCTGCCAATACTTTATTGGCAAACAAAGCCGGCTCCCAAATCGCTATGGGCTGCACCACTTTCGTCGCTCACCCGAACGGATGGGATCAGATGGTTGAGCGGCAGCGAGCGGCTGAAGATGATGGGTTTTGCCTCGGACTGGATGCGGCCAACCTTGCAGAGGCTTTCAGTGCCGGAAACGCCGTTGTTACGCAGATCGCGCAGTGGATTGCAGAGAAGTTGATTAACGAGAAGTAAACCCAAGCGCGCGTTGCCAGCAAACACCCGCAACGCGCATGCTCAGCGTGACTCTTAAGGTTTGCCGAGCCGTTGTCTAACCCATAGTTGAATGACACGCGCATCCACCGATGGCCACTGAATGGCCGCTCCCAGATCGCGGCCAACGTCCAATGCTGTGATACCTGGATACAACTGAACAACCCTCCCCGTCACCGTGCAACGCAACCCCGCGCTGGCCCTGTGCCTGCCGAGCCACGGGCCAATTAATCGGTAGGTTTCGTCGTAACAGACCATCGCGTCGCCTACCGAGGCAAAGCGAATTTCGTAGCATTTATGCACTTCAAACGAGAGGACGTAGGCCATCAGAAAATCCATTTCTTGTGCCTAGGGCACCGTGCCGTAGGAGGGTATTTTTTAGCAAAAATGACCCTTCGGAATCTGTAGGACTGTTCCTGCGGTTAGCTGTGCAGAGTTGATTTGTGCGGAGGAAAATCGGAGTAAATTGTCTGATCCCTAGAGTTTTCCGTAGGAAATGGTCACGTCTGAGCTTCAGAATCGGTTTTGATTGTATCCACCGAACATCAAAAATAGAAGTTCTGCTCTGTATATAGAACATTGGCTCTCTGTATATAGAAAATTAAGCGACCGCCA